>CAKZYM010000922.1 GCA_937884685.1 uncultured Calothrix sp. | reverse complement strand
CTTAATCTCTCTAAAGTAAGAAGTTATTGTGTGAAGATTTAGCTGATAATTAAATTAGCGGCTAGCTTTATCTTGAATAACTCTCGCCCACTACAGAAAATCACGATAAAATCAGGCAATTATCTATGTTTCAGCCATTAGGATTTGAGCGCTGCTCAGTAAATACATCATTAGGTAGGATGATTTACTATACCAATACAGGCTCTCCTTGGCAGGATGAAATGACCACCATTACAGAGAAAGAAACCATTGTATTTCTACATGGATTTGGTGGTGGTTCTTCAGCTTACGAATGGTCAAAAGTTTATTCAGCCTTTGCAGCAGAGTATCATATTATTGCTCCCGACTTGATAGGTTGGGGAGAATCGGAGCATCCAGAACGAAACTACCAAGTTGAAGATTATTTAACTACCATTGAAGAGTTTTTGCAGCAAACTTGCGAGGGTGCAGTAAAGGTAATTGCTTCTTCTTTAACAGCAGCATTTACAATTCGAGTCGCAATAAGTCATCCGGAATTATTCAAATCTTTGATTCTCACCACTCCAGCAGGACTTTCCGATTTTGGTGAAAACTATTCCCGGAGTTTTTTCGCACAGTTAATTAGTACACCAATTCTCGATAAATTAATCTATTCTACTGGGGTTGCAACTAGCGGTGGTATTCGTAGTTTTCTAGAGCAAAGGCAATTTGCTGATTCTAATCGAGTTCAGGAAGAAGTTGTAGAAGCTTATTTAGAATCTGCGAAGCAAGCAAATGCAGAATATGCAGCTTTGTCTTTTGTTCGTGGAGATTTATGCTTTGATTTATCGCAATATATTGAACAACTTACAATACCTACTGCAATTATTTGGGGTAAAAAGTCGCAATTTACCGGGCCAGAAATAGGTCAGCGTCTTGCAGCGATGAATCCCCAAGCAATTAAAATTTTTCAACAATTAGAAAATGTCGGATTAACACCTCAATTAGAATTACCAGGAGTTACAATTTCTTTAATCAAAAAGTTTATGAATTTGCTTGAAAAAGTTTGATATTGTTTTTGATAAATAGGGAGTGGGGAAGAGGGAGTAGGGAATTACAAAATATTTTTACCTATTAGATAAGGCTATAAGCAAGATTTTAATTAGAAAAACTTAAAAAATATTAAAATAATTATTAATTAAATATAGCAATTATAAATAACTTCTAATGACTATATTACTTGCAACACCTACAACAAATATATCTATTTTTTCTTTATTTATTCTTGATTTTTGCCTACTCCCTACTCTCTATTTATAGAGATATAAATAGTAATAAGTCATCAGCCACATGAATTAGGACTGATGACTTATAAATTTATAAACATGGGAAGCTCCCTATAATAACTTCAAATAAATCACATACAGCTAAAGCTATAATTAAAAATTACTTGTGTTTAAGAATTTTGAATTTAGCTAAGTATGAACAAGTAGAAAGCAATAATTATTTTTCTACTTGAAATATTAGGAATAGCTTTCTGATGTTAGGTAAATTTTTTGCGTGAGTTTGTAACAACTAACTCAAACTCCCAGCCAGGAAGTTGCTGTACTGATTTACTAATTTTACGTAAATCTTCAGAACCATTACAACTGAGATTTTGCCGGGTTCTAACCTTAGCAGCAACTACTTTTTTCTCATTTACGGCTATCAAATCAAGCGAACAATCTGCCAGTGCAGTTGGTAACTTATCAGAAGACGGATTAATAGTTACTGAATAACCTTGCTCTCGGTATTCTTTAGCAAGCTTTAGCAATCGCCGATATTCCAAGGGATTTTGATTATCCTGATAGCTCATATCTAATCACTGAGAGAGGAAAAGGGGAAGTATCAATCACTTCACTTATTATAGAGCAAACCTATAAGAATGGTGCTGTTAAATGGGCTGCAATATTGATAATTATTTTTATTAATTAATCAAAAATTAACTTCTGTTTTTTATATAAAATAATATTATGATATGCGCTTATTGTATTTCATCATCAGCACATTATAATAACAGTATTCATAGTTATATGGACTCTTTAATTGGGGTAGATGCAACGCGAAATACCTCTATAAAAATAAATCTCCGGGGTCTGGTGCAGCTTCAATTTTAATGTGTAAAAATTCTTCACCTTGAGAAAACCCTTCCGCTAAAGCTGGAGAAATACCTTTGATTCTAAAAGAACCATTGAGATTACGACGACGACTAATAAAATCAGTAATCTGATAGTCATCAACATAAATTAAACCATTCAAAGCATCTCTGATTGGCTTTACTATATTGTCACTATCTGGAACAGCTGATTCGTCACCAGGGTCTGCATCATAATAGTGAGTAATAATAACTTGGACATCATCTCCTAAAGGAGTTGTTTGATTCCAATTAGATTCAGCAGTTTCACGAACTTGTTTCTTCCATTCATTAACGCGTTTGCGTACTTTGTTTTGGTGAGAAACTGGTTTACCAATTACTACAAATTCAAATGGCAGCATTGAGAAAATCTCGTAGTTTAGTGTAAGCGTAAATTAGCTCGCATTTGATTATCTCGCAGCGGTCGTAGATTTAATCTTGACTTCAAGTCTTGAGGTTTCTATTTCCGGAAGTACGGTTAATGACCTTGAACTTGAAATACATTTTGGGATTTTTTTCAGAAAGTAAGTAACAATAATTGTGTTGACTTTTCAGTAAGCTAACCCTATGATTGTTCTGGTAAATTTAAGGGAACAAAAGGGAACAAATATTTATAACTAGTAAGATATACTTTCTGCTTCTGCTTTCTTTCTTTTCGATTCATTTGCTTTTATGTATCTGTACTAACACCCCGATTGTTAGTTTTTAATGCTACTCTTTAATGAGTTTTTCACACTTACACGCTAACATATTCAAATATTAAACATCAACATTTTTTGGTTACTACAGAGTTAAATTTGGCTATAATAATTATTATTTGTACTTAGAAAAACAATTCATTTAATCAAATATAAATTAGAATACAAAGTTATCTAATAAACAATGTATTTTTTATTGACAAACTCAAAAGTAGATAGAGTTAGTTATATTTATAAAGATAAAATGAATAGAAAAAGTTATTTATCCAAAACCATAAATATGGTGTAGCTAATTTATGTCTTTGGACTCTATATAAATATATTTATTTAAGTTTGCTGGTGAATTTGTAACCACCTGCTTCTATATGAATTTGACCTTCTTTCCAACCTTGATAAATAGGTGTTTTTTCACCTTGAGAGTTCTGGTAAACTGCAAAGTGATTTTTCCAATCATGAAATTTACCATTTCGCCAAACTTTGGGTAAATCTAAAGCTTGATGCTCTAATTTAACTTTTCCCTTAACACCTTGATATTCAACTACACCGTTATTAATTTGATTTATATATAAACGAGATTTAGTAAGTACTGCATTTTTAAATTGCTGAAAATTTCCGTGGGTTTCTTGTTCACCTATTTCTAAAGCGAATCCACTGTAACTATTTCCCGTACCTGTTGCAGTTAAAATTTGGTCTTGGGGATATATTTTACTTATTTCAGAAGTTTTAGTTTCGTTTATTCCTTCAATATTTAAATTTATTGGTGTTAAAGCCAGCCAGGTTTTTTCATAGCCAATAAAGGTGATATTATTCTTAGTTACTATTCGAGCAGATTTTGGTAAAAAGAATTGAAAAGGTGTTTCTTGCTTATCGTTAAGGAAGATTAGCAAATTACGATATTGCGCGATATTGTCACCACCTACGGTAGATGTAGATATTTTATTGGGCTTAGCACCAGTCCCTGCAACAAAATAATCTACACCACGCTCCTGATTAAAAGCCATCATTTTAAAACCATTCCAATCACCACCGGAACCTTTAGCTAAAGTACCGATTTGAAAAGTATTACCAAAATACAAAGTTTCATGGAATTTAGGTGCTGTATCGTTACCTGGTTTCCAATTTTCATAAGTCGGTTTAGAGTTGAGCAACTCTAATGGTTTAGAAAACTGCTTTTTTGCTAAAGCTACAATTGCTGGGTCGGGACGATAGCTGCTGGTAATTAAGTGAACTGAATCTGGAGAAGGTTTGGGGTCATCAATCGGTGAATCATGAAAATAAAGTCCTAATTCATGAGTTGATAAAGAACACCAAACACAATTACTTTTTCCGTAATCGCGCTTAGTTGGGCCACCAAATCCACCTCGCCAATATTTCATTGCACCTGAAGCCAGAAGCCAGTCTAATCCTGCTTTAGCAATGCTTTTTACCTCCTTGTCTTTTGCAAAATCATAAAGGTTTAAATAAGCAGTAATAGTATGTCCTAAATAAGTTTCCGAATCCCATTCACCTTGTCCAATTTGATACAAAGTGCTGATATTACGTCGAATCCGTTTTTTATAAGCTTGTCTTGTAGCTTCGTTTCCCGTTTCTTCAGCGAACAAATATACAGCACTATTCCGCATCGCTTTCAAATTATCGGTATTACGACAATCAACCCAGCTATCACAATTATCAGTACCTCTAGCCCAGAATTTTCGACGCTCGGGAAAACGACGCTTTAAGGGGTCTTCCACTGTTAAAAGCTGCATAGCTTGTTTCATTCGCTGACGATATGCTGGGTCGAGATATTTGCCAAAATAAAAATACTTGCGGACTTGTCCTTTTAGGGTAAAGCTAGAGTAGAAATCAATTCCTAAAGTATGGGTATGGCTTTTAGCGTCTGCATCTTCAGCTTGAAGAAAAGCAATTGATTTTTCGCGATTACCTCCGAGAAAATCAATCATTGCTCTAGGATAAGAGCGTTTTTCGCTTTCAAAGGATGTAGTTCCATAGTTCTTTCCAGAAAGTTTTGTAATAATTCGTTTCGCTCTCTGTTGAAATTCTGCTTCCATTTCCGGTGTCCATTGATTGGATTTAGATACCTGCTGCGAAGGTTTCTGAGATGGTTGTGCGGATATAGTTTGTAATTGTTGCGTTGAATCTTTTTTTGCAGCAGTGCTATTACAACCAAGAGGAAGAAGAAGTAAACAGAAGGTAATGGTTTTGCGAGTTAAATGTTTCATTTAACGGTTTTAACATAATTATTTACTGATAATAAATTTAGCTTCACGTATGGAGTTGCAATAATAGTTTTATCAAGCCACTGCAATGGTTTGATGTAATCATTTTTATTTTGGTTGTTACGAATTTTGAAAAAATTATTTTTTTTGCGATATACAAATCGAATCCAATATTCACCCGGTTGCAAATTTTGGAAATAATCAAAACCTCCTGATTGGATAGCGATTTTTAAACATAGTTCGTCATTGAACCAGAAAAGTTTTGTATTGGGAAAAAAGGTTGTAGATTTTCCTGGTTTTATTAAAGGGTAATGACGTTCTTGAGGACTTTGAAGTTGATGTGAGCCAAATCCTTTACGTATAGTTTGACCATCTACTCTAATAATTTGAAATATTAAAGTGTCAAAAAAATCGAATTTAAAAGCAGTTTGAGTTTGATTCGTAATTTTCATTCCGATATCAACTGGAGTTTCTATGTTATTTGCTTTATCGGGAATATTTATAGATGTTGGTGACAATATTGTTTCAAGTTGAATTCCATCTATTTCTATAGCATTATAATTATTTTTTAATGGATTAATTATATAAAAGTTTTTGTAAGTAGTTGCTATAGAATGAGGTTTTAAATTAAATATTTTTATCGGATACAAATAATCGAATCGAAATCTATATTTTCCTAAAGTCAGATTCTGAATTAAACAATAAGGTTTGATATTTAATCTAGATGGGAAAAAAGAATAGTCATAAAGGTAAAATTCGACATTCAGTTGATTATTTTGCCAAACAATTTGATTTTTGATAGAAATACATATACCATCTTTTGCTGGAACTAAATTATAATTAATCTCTTTCAAGAACTGAACTATTTTTAAATATTTTCTAGTTAACCAATTTATTTTAATGTAATTTATTGGTTTATCATTAGCTAGATTTGATTTAAATACTTGTCCATCGGATGCAGTTAATTCCGGAAAACATGATTTCGCAGGATTAAAATAATAAGGAAATATAGAATTGTTATCGAAACAAATATCTATATCGACAGAATTTTTGATGGAAAATTGCTGTTCGGGGATAGGGATTACTATTAATTGTTTTTGCCATATTTGTTTAGTAATGCGATTAAATTTAAATGGATTCATGAGAATATCGCGTTTTGGAATTATAAAAAAAATAGTCTCCTCGCTACAAACGGGAGACTACCAAGAACTCAAACATTAATTATTTGTTTTACATAAATAACAGAAAAATTGAAAGCAAAGTATTTATCTTCAGCATTATGCTTTCTCATCAATTCTAATATCAATAACACTGCCTCTAAAGTTATAATTAAAGCCTTCTAACTCAAATGGCATCCCTATTTTCACTTTACTATTACCTAAAACAGGACCGCCGTCAGTGATTGTTGCTTTACCTGCTAAAGTTAACAGCATATCAGTACTAAACATGTTTTCTCTAGGGTCTGGCATTAATTTAACCGTACCATCAGGTTGTGTAACAATAATTTTTCTAGGTAATACTTCAATAGATTTAATGGGAATTTGACCGTAGGGTTGATTGCGGATGATAACGTTTGTTTTACCACCTTTCTCAAACTTTCCTTGCTCGGATAATCTATCAATATCCTTTACTTTCAATCCCCGAACAATTAAATCAACTTCAATAGGCTTTGTTGTGGTACCTACTTGAGCCACAGAACCAGTGGTTCCGGGGAATAGAAAAATACCAAAAATTACCAGTAATATTACTAATAAAGCACCGATATCTAAAATATTGAATTTACCAAATAAACGACCTTTGGAATCTAATATAGCCATAACTATTTTTCCTATTTACAAACGGGATAGAGAATTAGTATTTATACAATGAGAATACTCGAAGTAGAAGTTAATTGTATTAGAGATGAGGTAAAACGATAAAGGATAAAAGCTAAAATAGTATAAACATTCCCTTTATCTATTTATAGGACAGTTTATTACTAACACTACTTTTCATTGCTCTCATAAAAAATCTACAATTAGTTGCCATGTTTATCAGTAAAACAAGTGATAAGTCAAGCAATCTGGATTATATCGGGGTTAACATGGGTTGGTAACAACTAAGACGTGCAACTTAATAAACTTATTTCTCGTCCTATAGCTTACGTTCTTATACAAACCTCCTCGAACTTGATGATGATTGAAAAGACAAACTTTTATTTAAATTTCCGCTCTTTACGAAAAACATTCTTTTATCCGTTAATTTCCGTAATCACAGCATTGAGCTTGTGTTTGGCTACACCTTCTTCGGCTCTAGGTGTTTCTATTTGGGACATACTCTTCCAAGGTGCCCAAATAATTCAAATTTCTAATATATCAGACAAGGAAGAAGTTAAGCTTGGTCGGCAAATAAATCAGCAGTTACTTAGAAGAGAGGTTAAACTTTACCGCAATTCTCAAATAAACAATTATGTAAAAAGAATTGGTAAGCGTTTAGAAGCCCATAATACTAGAAAGAATATTCCTTACACATTTCAGGTAGTTCAAGATAACAGTATTAATGCTTTTGCTACTGCTGGTGGTTTTGTTTATATTAATACTGGTTTAATCAAAGCTGCTGACAATGAAGCGCAATTAGCAAGCGTAGTTGCTCATGAAATCGCTCACATCGAAGCAAAACATGTAGTAAAGCAAATGAGAAAAACTGCGGTTGCTAGAGGTTTGGCTACAGCAGCAGGAGTAGAAAACAGCAGGTGGGTTCAGCTTGGGGTAGAACTAGGTTTTCGTCGTCCTAACAGTCGTAAAGCCGAGGAAGAAGCAGACCAAATTGGATTAAGAATACTGACAGACGCAGGTTACGCTCCTCAAGCAATGGTTGCTTTCATGGAAAAGTTGAAGAACAAAAGTGGAAGTAGAGTTCCTACCTTTTTAAGTACCCATCCTTCACCAGCTAATCGCGTAAAATATCTTCAGGCTCTGGTTAACTCAAAACGTCGCAAGGGTAACGATGGTTTAAGTAGAACTGCTTATCGGAGAAATATCCGACCATTATTGCGATAGGAGTTGGGAGTTAGGAATTAAGAGTTAAGAGTTAAGGGTTAGGAATTAAAACTTTCTAACCTTTAACCTCTTAAGCCCATAACTTTCTGCTATTACGATTGACTTTAAGTGAGGTCAAATTGACTTTTGCTGAAGCTTCTTCTAAGGGTAAAGTGCGGACGGAAGGTTTAAACATATTAGCTTGATATATGAGACGATTTGTCACATCAAATGCGCTCAACCAACCGCTGCGAGGGTGATAAGCACCTGTATCTAAATCAAGCCAACCTGCACCTCTAGCTATTTTACCAGGTGCAATTCCAGGAAAGGTAAAGGTAATAGTGTGACCGACGATAATTACTTTGTCTGGAAAATAAGGCTTTTGAATGCTGTGAAATTTATCTCGAATCCAGCAAAATTGTTCTGCTTTTTGTTCTTCTATAGTTTTTGCAGGGTCAATACCTGCGTGAACTAAAAATATGTCTCCTAAATCTAAATATAAAGGTAAACTCTGAAACCATTCAAGATGTTCTGGCGGTATTTTACCACCCTTATAGCTTGCTAAAGTAGCTTGTCCCCCACTGTAAAGCCATCCTTGGACGCTGGGAGTAGAAGCATTTTTATCTGTAAGAATTTTGATTAACATATGCTCGTGATTTCCGAGCAAGCAAGGATAGGAATTTTCTTTAACAAAATCCACTACTTGAGAACTTTGGGGACCTCTATCTATCAAATCACCCAGAAAATAAATTTTGTCTTCTGCTGTTGGGGAGATTGCATCTAATAACTGCACCAAGCCTTGATAATGACCATGCACATCTCCTATAACTATACGACGGTGGCTAGTTGCACTCATGGATCTGGACTTAAATAAATTTGTTTTATATTTCTGATTCGGTGGAAATTACTACTAATCAGTAAGAAAATGTAAAAAATATTTCAAAAATAAGTTTAATTAAATCATTTCTACCCATAAAGATAAAAATGTTATAAAGCTTACTAATTAATAATCAAAGGCTTATTTTTTACTCAATTCTCATCTCAGTATAATTACTACAACAATGTTTTGTAGTGTTTTAAAATACTTTTTGCCTAGAGTAATGTTACGATAATTTAGCTCGAATTTTAGTTAGTCAAAATAGTTAGTCAAAAATTTTTGCCAAGATTGACTGCTAGGAGCAATTAAGCTTTAAAATTCAAATTGATAAACTTGATAAACCACATTAAGAGGGAATATATTATGTCAGAAGAATTTTCTCCACAAATTAGCGATCGCATTTGTAAGCATATGAACGAAGACCATGCAGATGCAGTCGCACTATACGCTAAAGCTTATGGTGATTTAGAAAATACCACAGCAGCGAAAATGCTTTCTATTGATGCTGAAGGGATGAATTTACAAGCCCAAGCAGACGGAAAAGAAGTTCCCGTCAGAATTAAATTCGACCACACCTTGGAAAATGCCGAAGACGCTCATCACACATTGATTGATATGTTGAAGCAGGTAAGGAAGTAGGAAGTAGCAAGTAGGAAGTAGGAAGTAGTAAGTAGCAAGTAGCAATTAACGAGTAGCGAGTAGTGATTAGAAAGTAATCACAAGAATTCCAGTTATTTAATAATTTTAGATAATAAGAATCTGGATTTAATTAAAAATAAGCCTGTGAAAAAGTGGTTTTATTTTATGTGCTAGCGTTAACAAAGCATGTCAATAAAGAAATATTAAATCTCCAGATATAATCGAAATCTGAACTTTATATTTGCCATTTCCTACTTGCTACTTGCTACTTACTACTTGCTACTTTCTACTCGCTACTTATTACTCCCTATTCCCTTCACATTTAAAATCCGATTTCAGGGTGAAAGCAAAACAAGCTGTAAGAATAGTAAGCACACCTGTAATCCAAAAAGGGGTTTTGTAACCAAGACTTACTAACATACCTGAAATTGGTGGTCCGATAGCATTAGAAATACTCAAATAAGATGCATTAATTCCTAAAACTTCTCCTTGTTCCCGTTCAGTACTATTCAAAGATAAAATTGAATCTATCAAAGGCATTGGGAAAGAATTTACAAATCCAAAAACTGCAATAATGATAAAAAATGCAGTTAAATAGGGGAAAGTTGGAATCAATAGAAAAGTAATTCCACGAGTCAATAATGCCAAGAATAAAATATCAATTAAGTTAAATTTTCTTCTCAGTGGATCAAGCGCAACCACTTGAGAAATAAAACCTAACATTCCCACAACAGCAAATGTAATTGCTAATGTTTTTGCATCTTGATTGAGGACTTCCAATACAAACGGTTGGAATGCAAAAGTAAAAATTGTAAAAGTAGAACCACTTAAAAAAGTTAAAACAAAAAGTTTACCTAGTTTAGGACGAGCTACGGACTGAAAAACTTTGATAAACCCAAAATCTCTCCAACTCAATTGAAATTGCTGTTTGTCAGCAGCAGGTAAAGTTTCTGGTAAAAAGAAAATGGTTAATATTGTTGCAAATAAAGCTATACCCGCACCAACAATAAAGCTCATTCCTAATGATGTTACACCTTTAATAGTAGGTAATTGCTGCGCTACATAACTTAACGCAGGCCCAGCAACAAAACCCAAACGAAACACAGAACCGAAAATACCAAAAGCTTTAGCGCGTTGTTCTACAGTAGTAATATCACTAACTACAGCCCTAGCAATAGAAGTATTTCCACCAGTTAAACCATCAAATATACGCGCAATATATAATAGCCAAGCCATGGGAGTTATCGCAGCAACAATACCAGATAAAACTGTTCCCAGTAAACTTATTACTAATAAAGGTTTTCTTCCTAAACGGTCAGAAAGCCTTCCTAAAATAGGAGTACCAATAAATTGAGGTAAAGCATAAGCCGTACTCAGTAAACTTGCTTGAAAATCATTTAATCCAAACTGTTTTGCGTAGGGATACAGCAGCGGAATAATTATAGTGAAGCTAACCGAATTAATAAAAGCAATTAGAGTAACAATCCAAAACTGGAGAGGTAAATTAAATTGTTTCCTGAAATTTTTCAGTTTCATCTATTAAGTTATATTTAATAAATAAATAAATCAATCAATCAATAAATATTGCCAGAGTTCGGTCTATTTTTTATTTTTTATAGAATTGTATAACTGGCATTTTCTTTAATAGTTTACCCGATTGTTAATTAATTAAGCTTCCTCAATAAGTAAAGAAACCCCTTTACAATTTATTCCATCTATAGATACTTGACGATTTATTATTTGTTATAAAGTATATTTCACCAACCAAGCACTAACAACTAACAGCTAACTACTTTCACCGGTCGGGTGTGGATCATCAAGCGTCTTGCAATAACCAAAAACCGGTATAAGTCATCCCAGAATCATCTGGTTGGACTAACAAAAAATGTAATCCCTGACTTTGTTGCTTGCGCTGTTGATATAATCCAGCAGATTGTGAGACTTCCTCATCCTCAAACGTAGCCACAATCCACCTATCTACCAAACCCGCTTCCAATACCAGACCATCTGGTTCACCAGCGATATAATTTAATGCTACAGGACGATTATCTTGTAACCATTTTGCCAAGCGCATAGATTTACGTCCACCATAAATTACTACACCCGGAACCTGCACCGTTGAAGCCAAACCTAAATTTATTGGTAATAAAAAATCAGGTGTTTCTAAAATAGGAATTGGACGTTCTGAGTAAAAATCAGCAATATTTCCAGCTTTTACAGTTGCAAAACTCCACTTATCTCCCCAAAGATTTTCAGATAAAGGAATCGGGGGTGGCTTATCTAAAGCTGTAAATTGCTGCTTTTGTGTCAACCATTTTTTTAAAGCAGCAGTTCTGCGAGTTGCTTCGACTTTGATACCTAAGCTATTTCCTGCTTGTTCAATTAAACTCAAAGACTGGGGACGAAAAACTTGAATAACATCTGGTAAATTATCCGATACTGCTTGCTTAATTTGCCAAGCGACCCAATTAGAATTAGCTTCTGACTGAGTACAAGTAGCTTCAAATTTAAACTTAGAAGTTGAATCGCAAATGGATAAATCCCATAAAACCCGTCCCGATGTATCCGGTTGCGAACGACGGTAAAAATCAGCTTGCCAAAACATATCAGTTATCAGTGAACAGTGAATAGTTATCAGTGAACAGTTATCAGTGACCAGTAGTTCACTGGTCGGTTAAGGTTCATCAAGGAACACTTAACATTTATCATCACCTAGTTTAGACCTTGTTACTTCAATATTTTATTAATTACTATTGCTAAAATTGGTGCGAATTAAAGAGCGATAAATTGCTTACTACGAACCTTCATTTATTCTTCAGAACTTATGTGGTTAAGGAATAATCACTGATAACTGATAACTGTTCACTGATAACTGTTCACTGTTCACTGTTCACTGTTCACTGTTCACTGTAAAGCTTTTACATGATGTTGGATATGGTCTTCCATAAATGTGGAAATGAAATAGTAGCTGTGGTCGTAACCTTGATGATAGCGTAAATTGAGTGGTTGATTTGCTTTTTTACAAGCTGTTTCAAATATATTTGGAAGCAGTTGCTGTTGTTGAAGAAACTTATCATCGCTCCCTTGGTCAATCAAAATTTCGCTATGAAAACCAAGTTGCTTGACTAATTCACTTGCATCATATTCACGCCAATTTTGTTTATTTTCACCTAAATAATGACTTAAACACTTTTCTCCCCAAGCACATTGCATAGGTGCAGCGATGGGTGCAAAAGCTGAAACTGATTTATACTTTTGGGGGTTTCGGATGGCACAAATTAAAGCACCATGTCCTCCCATTGAATGACCAAATATACTTTGTTTATTTCTCTGTACGGGAAAATTAGCAGCGATTAATTCGGGTAATTCTTTAACGACATAGCTATACATTTGATAGTGGGATGACCAGGGTTTTTCGATTGCATCAACATAAAAACCCGCACCAGTACCGAAATCATAGTCATCATCTTCACCCTTAATTCCAGTATTACGCGGGCTGGTATCTGGAGCAACTAAAATTAAACCATGCTCTGATGCGTATTTTTGCGCTCCAGCTTTGACCATAAAATTTTCTTCGGTGCAGGTTAAACCCGAAAGGAAATAAAGAACTGGTAGGTTTTGGAATTCAGCTTGGGGTGGTTGGTAAACGCTAAAGCGCATCTCACCATTACATGTTGTAGAGGAATGGGAGTAAAAGCTCAGTTTTCCGCCAAAGCTTTTGTATTCCGAATTAAGGGTCAAAGACATGAAAGATTTAGCAATCAAGTTCAGCTTGTCTCATTATCCTACCGGTTTACTTGTAAAAAAATCTATCTAACAGAGGGAACAGGGAACAGTGAATAGGGGATGGGAAAATATAAAAAAACCGGTTTTTGGGAAAAACCGGATTTATAAAATTCTACAAAATCGAAAAAAATACTATGGAAGCATAGAAACTAGAAAATTCAATAATTAATAAAGGTCATTTGTTAACTGTTAACTGATTTAACTGACTCTACTTCTAGCTTTTATAGCTTTACGTCTTCTATCAGGTATTTCTTTCATTCCAACTTCTTTAATTTCTAGATTTTCTAAATATATTTGTTGTTCTTGTGGTCTTTCATGTTCTACAACAAATACATTTGAGTACAAATTAGCAATTATTTGTTTACCTTGTTGAGTTAAAGATAAATAACGCAATCCATCTTTGATATAAGGATAAACTCCATTCCAATAAAACTTTGGATAATTGTTACGCAAGTCAGCAGGGTTTTTGTAACCTAAAATTTGATTCATACCAGTTTCTTCAAACTCGTAGAATAAAGAAGTAATTTTCTTTAAATAACGTGGGTCGCTCAACTGTCCAATTAAATCAGCAGCACGTACTAAACCTGCATAATTATTAGTTTCTTGATGGTCTTCTGCTGCGGGTACGGGGAAGCGAGTTAATTCTATATTGCATTTTATAACTTCAGAATCAATTAATTTATGACCCCCGAAACGCTCATCAATAAAAAGTTTTGCTCTGTCAACATGATAGGGTGTAAGACTTGCATCTGAAGCACCTAGGGGTAAGGAAATCATTGGCTCATCTTGACCCGTAGCATAAAGGCTTTCTCCTTCTCTATCTTGGCGACAAACTCCTTTGACATAACCAATATCATGACAGAGTAAAGAGATAATGTAATGCAGCCAATCTTCGCTAGAAACACCACCCTCTCGTATATGTTTACCACGTAACACTTCTTGTCCTACGAGGGTTACTAAGATTGAATGTTCTACGTTATGGTACAAAGCATCACTATTAGCAATATTTTCTAAAGCCATGCTTCCTACCCAAGCAATAATATCTTGATAGTCAGTCTTTAAACTTCCATAAGTACGGTGGTATCCTTCTCGCACTCTATTCACAAAAGCATCTATCAAAACTTCAGTTGCATTAAACATATTTAGACCCTGTTAATAATTTATTGTTGAATTTGAATTTATTGTTTATTTGGAAAAATTTAGCCTGATTAGGAAGTCATTCTATTTTGAATTATAGATTTTAAGTTTCAAATTTTAGATTTACTAGTAGGGATTGTGGTGCATATTAAAATTCAGTGGTTTGTTGATTTGAAGGTATTTTGAATATTTACTACAGCATATTTCATTTTCATGAGGTACATTCTAACGGGCAGGGATGCCCGTACCACAAGAGTTTTATAAAATTTTCTGTACCTCATTTAACTGCAAACTGCTGTAGACCTGAATATAAAGTTTATATTTTTTTTATTTAACTAAAAACATAAATTTTATATTCAGGCTATTTTAGTTGTTCATTTATGTCAATTTGTTGAACAAATCATCTTGGTTCACTTCATTAATGTTAGTTAAATACGGTTCTAGCAAATTTTTTTGAATATCAAATAGAATATTTTTTTATAAATTTTACATATATTTATGTCATGGCAATAATTTATGCCGTTATCAAACAGAATAAAATTTGTGATTTTATTTAGTAATTCTATAAAAATCAGAAAAATCTATAATTAACAGCATTTTTTTATCCGGATAGCTTATGTCTGAGACTGCATAAATAAAGCTTACCCAAAGTACGCCAAATATATACACCAGCTTTACAAGAAACTTAAGTCCTAAAAAAAGAGACTACATGTACTCATTTGCTATTTTTTCACGCTTAGATGATTGGTGGCGGTGATCTAAACACTTATTCAGGTGTGATATCAGGTCTTTAATAGTTTTGATTTATCTCTAGAAAATTAATATTCACAAGCTTTTCATCCGATAAATGAATGAAAATTATTCCTTATAAAATGCTTTGAGCTAGCAAATACATGACTTTTGTCATGGGTAAATTGGGTAAATTTAATTCTGAAACTACAGCCATTACGTCAGAAAATAGGTAATAGTTAATATACGGTAACAAATTTCAACTTTTCTTAAGCAATTCTGTATCATCGCGGTCAGCTAGGAGGTCGAACAATGACAGTAGGAGACTCAAATTTTTCCGATATTCCACCAGAAGAAAAAACACAAATCGAAGAAGAACTAACAATCGTTGAAGAAGTAACTTTCAAAGAATATCCCGAAACTAGCAACCAACGACCTTGGTGGACAATAATGCTTGTGGGTATGGCTTTGGGTGTTGGAATAACTATAGGAGGAATGCGTTTATTAAGCAATCGTCCTCAAAGCAAACCAGAGGTAGTCACACCCAATCAACCGCTCGCTCCAGCGATGACCGTTACCCTTGGTTTAGTTGAATTCACAAAAGTTGCTCGTAATCTCAACGTTACTGGAACTGTTGCAGCGAGTGAATTGATTCCAGTATTACCTCAGTCTAATGGTTTACAAGTCAAGCAAGTTTTAGTCAAGCAAGGAGATTCTGTTAAGGAAGGTCAAACAATGGCAGTTTTGGATGACTCGCTGTTACAAGACCAGATTCGTCAAGCTAAAGCAGAAGTAGAATCACAACAAGCTGAAGTTGCTTCCAGAGAAGCGGATTTGTCTTCTAGACAAGCAAGTTTAGAGTCAAGTAGAGCCAATGTAGTATCGAGTAAAGCTACAGTCGAGCAAAGACAAGCCGATTTAGCACAAGCAAGAGCTAAATTGAGAGAAGCTGAAAGAAACTACCAACGCAATTTAAGACTCTCCAATCAAGGTGCTATTAGTAAACAATTATTTGAAACTGCTGAAACTAACTTTGAAACAGCAAAAGAAGCAGTACGTATCGCACAAGCAAATATTCGTAGCGCTCAAGCCAATGTAAATAGCTCTCAAGCAAGCATCAGCAGTGCTAAAGCAGGAGTTAGCAGCGCTAAAGCAAAAGTTAACAGCGCTAAAGCTGGAGTTCGTAGCGCTACAGCTAGAGTACAGCAGTTAAAAACTCAGTTAGGACAAACTATAGTCAAAGCTCCAGTTTCTGGAATAGTTGCTGAGAAACTCGCGAGAGTCGGTGACATTACCGGTGTACCACCCCAAACCCAAGTCGGAACAGTAGTAGGTGGAACCCAAAAATTGTTTTCGATAATTCGTCAAGGAAACTTAGAATTACAAGCCCAAGTCCCCACGGTTCAATTATCCCAGATAGAAGTTGGCGCACCAGCCCAGATTACAACAGAAGCCAACAATCGGGTTAAATTGCGAGGAAAAGTTAGAGAAATAGAACCAGTAGTCAATCAGCAACGACGAGAAGCAACAGTAAAAATTAACTTACCACCCACAAACTTACTCAAACCAGGAATGTTCGCTCGTGCTGCGATTGTAACCGACACAAGTATGGCTGTAGCAATACCCCAAAAAGCAGTACTTCCTCAACCAGACGGTAGCGCTATAGTTTTTACCATCAATGAAGACAAAATCGCTAGCGGTAGAAAAGTAGAAACAGGAGAAATTCTTAAAGACGGAAAAATTGAAATCAAAAGTGGCTTACAACCCGGAAAAAGCGTTGTAGTAGACGGTGCTGGGTACTTGAAAGACGGGGATAAAGTACGGGTGGCTAAGAAATAGGTAATGGGTAATGGGTAATAGAAAGAAACTTTTATCTATAACTTCTATTTGTTCTCTTTTAATAATCACTCCTGATTCCTAACAATTTTCACCGGTCGGGTGTGGATCATCACGGATGAAATGGATTTCACTGATTTCGCTGATTTAATTATGACCAATAATTCACTACTAATTACTAACCACTAACCACTAACTAATAACTCATAACTTCTAACTAATAACTCATAACTTCTAACTCATAACTCCTAACTCCTAACTCCTAACTCATAACTCCTAACTCCTAACTCCTAACTCCTAACTCCTAACTCCTAACTCCTAACTCCTTCAATCCAAAATCTAAAATCCAAAATCTAAAATATGAACGTTTCTGCTTGGTCGATAAAAAAACCGATTCCTACAATAGTTTTATTTTTGATTCTGACTATAGTTGGTTGGTTCTGTTTTAATAATTTGGGTATTGATATTAGCCCTAATATTGATATTCCTGCGGTTCAAGTTACAGTGACTCGTTCTGGTGCTGGTCCTACTGAACTCGAATCTCAGGTAACTAAGAAAATTGAAGATGCTGTTGCTGGTCTGGGGAATATTGATGAATTGCGTTCTGTTGTTAACGATGGTGTTTCTACTACTACCATCAACTTTGATTTGGGAACCGATAGCGACAGAGCTACTAATGATGTCCGCAATGCTATAGCTCAAATTCGTCAAAGTCTTCCTCAAGATATTGATGACCCAATTGTCCAGCGTCTGGAATTTTCCGGTAGTGCTGTTATGACCTACGTGGTCAGTTCGGATAAACGTTCTGTCGAAGAATTGAGTAATTTGGTTGACGAAACTATCAGTCGCGCTTTGTTGTCGGTAAAAGGTGTGGCTGAAATTCGTCGAGTGGGTGGTGTGAATCGGGAAATACGCGTTAATCTTGACCCTGACCGCTTGCAATCCCTTGGTATTACCGCTACTCAGGTCAACGACCAGCTAAGAGCTTTCAATATCAATTTACCGGGTGGTCGTGCGGAAATCGGAGGAAGCGAGCAAAGCATCCGTACTTTAGGTAGCGCTCAAAGTGTAGATGTTTTGAGAAATTATGAAATCATTCTTCCTAGTGGTGGTTCGGTTCCTTTATCTACTTTAGGAGAAGTAGACGATAGTTTCGGTGAAGTACGTAAAATTGCTCGTTTGAATAATAAACCAGTAGTTGCTTTTGAGGTATTGCGTAGTACTGGTAGCGTTATGGTGACTGTGGAAGAAGGAGTAAAAAAACAGGTTGAAAAGCTGAAAGAGACTCTTCCCCAAGACGTAAACATGGAATTAATTTTTACCAGGGCTACTTTTGTTCGCAATTCTTACCAAAGTACAATGAACGAGCTATTAATAGCGTCTGTACTTGCTGTAGTAGTAATTCTACTGTTTTTACGAGACTGGCGAGCAACTCTAATTACAGCAGTAACTTTACCTTTATCAATTATTCCTACCTTTGGAGTCATATTTACTTTAGGTTACACCCTTAACAACATGACACTATTGGGTTTGGGTTTAGCGGTAGGTAACTTAGTAGATGATGCTGTCGTAGAAATTGAAAATATGGAACGACATTTGGGGATGGGTAAAGAACCCAAGCAAGCAGCTTTTGATTCCTCAGCCGAAATGGGTTTAGCGGTAATTGCAACTTCTGCGACTATCGTAGCCGTATTTTTACCAGTCGCATTCATGGGTGGAATTCCCGGTCAGTTTTTCCAACCCTTCGCTATGACAGTTACCGCAGCTACGGTATTTTCCACAGCTGTAGCGCGAATGGTAACACCGATGATGGGAGCTTATTTATTAAAGAAAAAGGAGGTTGAGGGTCAAAGGTCAAAGGTCAAAATCCAAAATCCAAAATTCTCTCCCTATGCTTCGACTCTCAGATGGGCTTTGCGTCATCGGATTACAACTTTACTACTAGCTTTGGCTTTCTTTATTGGTAGTTTGATGTTGGTACCGATGATTCCCAAGGGTTTGGTTGATGGTGCTGATGTTGGTATTTCTGGAGTATCTATAGAATTAGCTCCCGGTTCGACTTTGGAAGATACTAAGAAAGTAGTTACTCAAGCCACTAATTTAATTAGACAAAACCCTGCAGTAGACAGCGTTTTATCTACTGAAAATGTTGGTTCTGCTAGTCTTACCGTCAGATTAAAATCCAAGGAAG
Organism: uncultured Calothrix sp.; assembly: GCA_937884685.1. GTDB lineage: Bacteria > Cyanobacteriota > Cyanobacteriia > Cyanobacteriales > Nostocaceae > Rivularia. The sequence goes on along the minus strand of CAKZYM010000922.1, from coordinate 1,352 downwards.
AACGAGGAATTTCTCAAAGCGAGTTTGAAGAAAAGGTTCGTCCACAATTTGTCCAAATTCCAGGAGCAAGAATTAGTTTTCAAAGTACTGGTGCAGTCGGTGGTAGAAAGGATTTAACTATAGTTTTGCAAAGTGAAAATCCCCAAGCTTTAAAGCAAGCTGCTGATGATTTAGAAAAGGATATGCGAAGCGTACCGGGATTGGTAGAAGCATCTTCTACTGCTAGTTTGGTGAAACCGGAAATTTTAATAGTACCAGACCCGCAACGAGCCGCAGATTTGGGTGTTACCGTACAGTCAATTGCACGTACCGCAGTTCTGGCTACTATCGGTGATGGGGACGCTAATTTAGCAAAATACAATCTTCCCGACCGTCAAATTCCGATTCGAGTCCAAATCGACCCCGAAGCACGACAAGATATTACGAATATCAGAAATCTTCAAGTTCCCAGTCAAAACGGTGGTTTAGTTCCATTGCTAGCAGTTGCAGATATCCGCTTTGGTAGCGGTGCAGCAACTATCAATCGTTTCGATAGAATGCGTCAAGTTTCGGTGGAAGCTAATTTACAGGGTATTTCTCTGGGAGACGGATTGACCGCTGTCAACCAACTCGAAGCGATGAAAAATTTACCCGCAGAAGTCAGCCGACGTTCTGCTGGAGATGCGGAAATTATGGAAGAAATTTTCGGACGCTTCGGTGCTGCATTGGGTTTAGCAGTTATGATGATTTACGCTATTCTGGTTATTTTGTATAATAATTTCCTGCATCCGGTCACTATTATGGTAGCGCTACCTTTATCTTTAGGTGGTACTTTACTGGCATTATTGATAGCTCAGAAAGCCTTAGGACTATATGCTTTGATTGGTGTAGTTTTATTACTAGGAATTGTTACCAAAAATTCAATTCTATTAGTAGACTACGCAATTATCGGTTTGGAGCAAGGTAAAAAACAGCGTCAAGCAGTTTTAGATGCTGGTATATCTCGCTTGCGTCCAATTTTAATGACTTCGCTTTCTACAATTGCTGGTACTTTCCCATTAGCATTAGGACTTGGTGCTGGTGCTGAAGTTCGTCAATCAATGGGTGTTGCAGTTATCGGTGGTTTTAGCACTTCTACACTATTAACTTTAGTAGTAGTACCAGTATTATTCACCTACATTGATAATTTTCAGTATTGGCTTATTAATGTAGTCAAATACGGTTTTAAGAAGAAACCAAGTCGTAAAATTATTGAAGAAGATAAAAAAGTTAGGAGTTAAACAATTTTGGATTTTAGATTTTGGATTTTGGATTGAAGGAGTTAGGAGTTAGGAATTAGGAGTTAGGAGTTAAGAGTTAAGAGTTAGGAGTTA
>CAKZYM010000921.1 GCA_937884685.1 uncultured Calothrix sp. | reverse complement strand
GAAGAGTACATGGCACTTGATAGATTAATGGGGGCATTGTTAACTGGTGAGGTAGTGGCGGTACCTCGCAAACAATTCATCAACGTTATGGAAGAACTGGTGTTAACGGAGGCGATTGCACGAGTAGCGGAAATTGAAGCTACTAGTGAAAGCTCCCTTGATGTGGGAGATATCGCCGCTTACGCACTTAACCGTTTACCACCTTTGTACGCTACCACCGAAGAAGGTGCTGCTTACCAACGTCAAACAGCTAAAGCGGAACTTGAGGCATTTATCTCGCAACAAGTAAGAGAAGCCATTTCTCGCTACTTAGATAGACCTAATTTCTTCCCCGAACGTCAAGCAATTAGTAAAAACACTGGTAACGAAGTACTGCGCCAAGTTAGCACTTTACTACAAGCTTATGCTCCCAATTTTGAGCAGAAGGGTTAAGAAGGTAATGAGTAATGGGTAATGAGTAATAAACAAATAACTCTTACCTTTAACCTTTAACCTCCTACCTATTACCTATTACCCCTTACCCAATCTACTTCCGTACCTGTACCGGTACTCCTAAACTTATTTGTTCGTAGAGCAAGCGAACGTCTGGATTACGCATTCTTAAGCAGCCGTGAGATACTGGACTTCCTACTAGTTCTGAGTCGGGTGTTCCATGAAAACCAATTTCGTTGTGTCCATCAGACCAAAAACCAATCCAACGTTCTCCTAAAGGGCTATTTGACCCTGGTGCGAATACTTTACCAGTAATTGGATGTTGCCATGCAGGAAACTTCTGCATGTGCATCACTTCAAAAGTACCTATAGGTGTTTCCCAACCCTTTTTCCCTACACCAATTGGATAGCTAGCGATAACCGTATTTTGACGATACATATAAACTCTACGGTCGCTTAAATCAACTACAACTCTTTTGGGAGCAGATGTATTTAAACCTTTTGCTTCTATTTTTTTTGAAGAGGCTAATACTGGTTTATTCGATGATGGCTTGGTGACAGTTTCGGACGCTACATTTTTCCCTACAGAAATAAAGCGTTCAATTTGCTTTTGAAAAAAGTTTTTTCCATCAGAAGCTACATTTACTATGTCTAAAGGTTCTGTTTTGCTAACTCCATCAGATTTTTTAGCCGTTTCCACTTTTGTTGAACTAATTCTCAGATGAAGAGTTAAAGATAAAATTGCTGTAATGAAGCACAGCAACATTACTATACGTGTTAAAGAATCATTTCTAAGCATCTTTTTCCTCCAGAAAGCCTCTCATATACAGACCTATGCTTCTTTTAAATAATCTTTTAACTAATCTTAATTAGTGCCACTCTCATCAAACATTTACAAACTCTTATAAATTTATTTACTAATTTACCGTTTATTTGCAGGCAAACTAGGGCTATCACGGTTTAACTATTACTTGTAATACAAAAAAACTTCAAGCGATAGGCTAATATCCGGAACTATTTGAGTGCGATCGCCAATCATTAAGGTAGGAAGGTGGGAGATATATTATGTTAGAGAAATTATTGCTTGCAGCAAGCATTACATTTTCCCTGAATATGTTTGTGCAGGTTCAGGTTCCGTTACGTAACAATCATGAAGGTGCTTATCCTTCTCACATGGATACAACTCCTCAGATTTTAGTTAAGATGCGACAAAAGTAGGCTTGTGAGGCATAATTGAATACTTGAATTCAATCAAATCTTGTTGTTTATTAAAAAATATTCAAAGGTAATAGTTGCTTTTCAAAATTTTTATATAAATTTCTTCAATAGCTTCATTTGTATAATTTGTCCTTCTTTATATCAAAAGCTTAAAAATAGTTGTTCATCATATATATTTTGTGGCTGATTGATTTACGGGATAATTAAGACAGCAAAACAAACTCAGACCAAAAACTGCCATTGTACTGGCATTATAAAAAAATCGGGATTTGGTATACCCAAATACAAGTCTATTTATCTCCAAGATTCTATAAGAGAGCCAATTATTTAAACTGGCACTAACCAGCTAGATTGACTTATATCGGCGATATTAGCTTTTAAAGTTACTAATAATGGTTATAACAGCCATTATTCTGGGTTAAACGCTAACCGTGATTACACTGAAACTTTCCCCAAATATTTGTTCCAGTTGTAAATCCGTCACTTTTCTTGGGAACTAACCGAACGTCTTCAGGTCTAATAGATAGGGATGATTTAAAGCCAGTAAGATATATGAGCCAATCGATTACTGCATCTTGGTCTACGCTCGATGCCAGACTGCCGGAAGCACCAGTAGAAGTTGATAAACTTTCAAACCATGACCTGATTTTGCGCTGTCAAACAGGAGTACGTCCCGAACGTACTGCTTTTGCAGAACTGATGCGTCGCTATCAATCGCAAGTTGATAGAGTTTTATATCACTTAGCACCCGATTGGGCTGATAGAGCAGATTTAGCTCAGGAAGTCTGGATAAGAGTTTTCCGGAATATTAGTCGATTGCAAGACCCCTGCAAATTCCGAGGTTGGCTGAGTCGTATTGCTACTAACTTGTTTTATGACGAGCTACGTAAACGCAAAAGAGTTGTTAGTCCTTTATCACTTGATGCTCCGCGTACTTTAGACGACGGACAGATGGATTGGGAAATTGCTGGTGATACCCCCGGACCTGAAGAAGAACTGACAACAAGAGAGTTTTACGAGCAATTGCGCTTGGCAATCGCAGATTTACCCGAAGTATTTCGTACCACTATAGTGTTGCGAGAGATTGAAGGATTGGCATACGAAGAAATAGCCGAGATGACTGGTGTTTCTCTAGGAACCGTGAAGTCAAGAATTGCGAGAGCAAGATCCCGCTTGCAAACCCAACTACAAAATTATGTAGAGTCCTAAATTGCAGCGTTCATCCTCACAGTTCCCGATCCATTTATTCTCTGATTAATTTTCTGCCCGATAATATTCCCGATAATATTAAATAAAAAATACGCTACCCGCTTATTGCGGGACGGGTTAAACGGGAATGCTTTCACACTCAGTCTAGATTTTGTCTATCTCAAATTCTTTCGACCTAAAATAAATCTTTAGACGAAGACACTAAAATTTGCTTAGAAAGAACATTTCTCCTTAATCACTCAAAGTAACGAAAAACTATTTGTTAAGAAACATGCGGGTGTATCTACTGTTGGGAGAAAATATAAAGTCAATTCTCAAGCTTGCCCGCTGTATATACCCGTGTATTAATTGGTAATAATGTTAAGATGAATACAGAACATCACTTTGACGACTCCCGCTTGCAAAGTCAAAAAAAATTGCGGGATGGGAATGACCGTAATACCAATAATTTAACGGGTGCTAAGAATATGGTGAAGCGCGACCGCTTCGAGTTATTAAGTGCTTACCTTGATGGTGAGGTAACAGCTGCCGAACGCAGGCAAGTGGAAGAGTGGCTGGCAAATGACTCATCAGTCCAAAATTTGCACAAGCGACTTTTATCACTACGGCAAGGTTTGCGGAATCTTCCAGTACCGCAGGAAAAATCTATAGAAGAAACAGTTGATAGCGTAATGACACGATTGCGCCGTCGTACTAGGAAGGCTTGGATGTTCGGAGGTGCTGCTGTTGCAGCTTGCGTTATTGGTTCGTTATCCAGTCTAATTCCCAATAGTGAACCGGGGCTAAGATTTGCCAACACATCTGTAGAAGAAACTCAATTAGCTTCTTCAGAGGAAATTGCATCTTTGCCGATGATCACTCTAAATCAACCACTGGTAAGAATACCTAAAGCAAATCAAAGTCCGCAAGACGAAATAAATTAAACCTTACTTATAGGTCGGGATTCCAATGATGTAAATGATTAGCCTATTTACTAGCAGTTAAAAGTTAGATGTAAATAGTTAAGACATCTATAGAATAAAGATTACCATAAATGGTGCAAGTGCGGGCTATAAAGCTCGCATTTTTGATTTTACATTTAATTCCTAACTCCTAATTCCTAACTCTTAATTCCAACTCCACCAGCCATCAGTTTGTGGAGTTCCTTTTAATTGAAATATCATCATGAAATTCATAAAATAAGCCCAAGCGACACCAAGGGAATTATTTTCTAAATCAAATATTTCAACTTCCGTCCGATTGTAGAGGTTTTCTTTATCCGGTCTTTGAGGATTATAATCTTCAAGTTCATCAAGACTGCTCAAGACATCTGGATTATTAAACGAAAGCAAATATCCATAGACTTTGTCATTTCCGGTGGTCATGGCTGGATATCCTTGGGGAAGGGAATACAATTCACCACGAGTCCAAGCTTTTTTAGTTTCCACAACCTCAGACCCGCAATAAAATTCATAGTTTGCTTCACCTGGTTTGAGGGTTCCGTAGACAAACACCCGCAACAGACCAGTATTTTTTTGAAACATTTTTTGGTGGTTAGTGGTAGTTGTTAGGAATTGCTTTTGAGAGCTGCACCTCTTCTTCTATTATTTCAGATTCTTTCTTAACGCAACATAGACAGTACTATTTGATTTTTATTTTTCAAAAGCTTCAGGGATTTAAATATTTATTACCAAAAAATGAAATCTTATGGAAAATTGTCAGAAATATCATCAAAGAATGCATAAATCAAAACAAGGTAGTCTTAATTGATACCTTACATCAATTTGCTTAAGCCCAGTTTACAAAGGAATGAAAGTTTTGATTATAAACATTTAGCCTTTCTGACTGTGTAAGACCATAAAGGAGAAATTTATGCTGCTTCAATCTAACCAATCAATTGTGTATATCAACAGCATCACCCATGAGGGGAAGGTGGTGCTTTTGGGGACAAGTAGGGAAGGTAAGTTTTACTATACAGTTAAGCAGGATGGTTATGAGAACAATTACAATAGCGAAACTGGATGGGAAGATTGGAGAGAATTGGAGTTTCCCGATGAGGAAGATGATTCTTCTGTGGTAGAAAGGGAAAACAAGGAATTAACTTATAAAAGCAATCCAAGTAATTTTATTATTCGCTCTCTTTATAGAAGCAAGGATAAATCTTTTGTTGCACCAGTTCAAATAGTTTCTGCTTCAGGACATTTATACGTTTTCCGACAATCCAATTCCAATACTCTATTGGTGGACCGCTTCGTTTTGGATGAATTAACTAACAATCTCGGTCGGAAAATAGAGGTTCGGTATAAGCGTAGTCGGAAAAGATATGAACCTTGGGAAGGTAATGGAA
>CAKZYM010000920.1 GCA_937884685.1 uncultured Calothrix sp. | reverse complement strand
CGAATAAGTCTTTCAAATCGTGATTCTATTTTGAGTTGGAATACTAGGAATTGAGTACGTTGTAATCTATTAAAGTTATTATCGCTGACTAAAATGAGCGAAGGTTCTCCGCTTGGAAAAGTTGCACCAACGGTTAAGCCTTCAGTATTATCTAATGCAACTTCCAATTTTCCTAAGCTCATTAGTAATTCTTTCTTTGCGGGTTTAATAGTTTGAATATCAACTTCTTTAAGACTATCAATATCCTTAATATCAGAAGATTTTGATAAAGAGACTTTGAATAATGAATTAACAAAACCAAATCCAGTAAAGGTTCTTTCTATACTCAGAAAATTATCTTGATTATCCAATGCGATTAAATCAGTTAATCCGCTAGAAAATCTACCATTAAGTTTAAAGAACGGTTTTACTAGTTTACTGGGATACAGAAATTCTTTTTCTACTTTTTGGGTTAGTAAATTATATTTGATGATTCGACATAGACTACCCTGGTTGGGTTTAGCTTTTTCTCCATCTTGAATTAGCGCGTTTTCTGTCGCTGTGAATAAATACTTTTTATCTGGTGTAATTGTCAGACTTTCAAAAGCTAAGTTATTGCGAATACCTCGTTGTTTATCTTCAGATGGTAAAAACTTTTGAGGTATGGGTAAACTAGATATTTCCTGTCCGGAATCGATGGAAAACTCTTTTATAAATGGATTAATTCCTCTATCGACATCACCTTCCGATGAAACAAAGATAGATGAATTATTTAGAGCAATTCCTTCTGGGTCTATACTACCAGCAGCAAAAGTTTTTCCATTTTTATCTTTTAGTGTTGTTAGCTTAATGGCTTCAATATCACTTTTTTGAAAAGAATCTTCGTTGAGATTTATTTTAAATGTATAGAATCTCGCTGCTGATTTCTGAGAACGGTCATCAGATATAGCATAGTAAACTTGATTTTTAGCATCATAGGTTATTCCTGATAGTCCTCCTAATTCAATATTTTCAAAATTAGTACCTGTAGCTAAAGTCCCTTCACCGATAAAATCAATACCCGTTACTTCAATAGCAGAACTGCTGAAGCTTGTGGAAACAAGCATGACGATTATAATTGTGGCAAAAAATACAATAATTATCGGTAACTTAAATAGTTTTCTAATTCCCACGGTGCTTATTCAATCTGTGAAAGTCACGAATACGATATCACAGGAGTGAGGAGATAGGGAGATGACAAGATGATAATTTAATAGTAAGTTGTGATTAAAAAACCCGGTTTCATGGAGAAACCAGGTTTTTGGTACTTTTGTTAATAATATAAAAGGGCTAATTTTTCACAACCCCTAAATTTCTTAAGCTAGAACAAAATCAACATCGCTAGCTCCAGCAGTTTCGGACTGACCGGATTGCAACTTTTCACCATTCACTTCAATAGCAAAAGGTGTTGGATCTAAACTGAGATTGTAATCGGTTTTATCAGAAGTATATCCAACACTCGCAACCATCTTACGACCTTCATCTGTATACTTGAAAGCCAACATTTGATTCTTTTGCTGCTTGTTGTCGTAGGCCCAAATTACCATATACTGTTCGCCTTGATATTCAAAAATCTTGGGGGGACGATTGGGAACGTAACGTCCAGCTTCCCCAAAACTTGCATCTAAAAAGCCTTGAACGGAACTTTCTTCGACAGAAGCAAAAGCTACTTCATCTGGTGCGGATACTTCAGCATCACCTTCAGCTTCTGGTGGTGCTTCTTCTTTTCCACGATTCTTAAAGTAGTCTACAGCTTTCTTTGTTCCGATTGCACCAGCAGCTGCAATCCCTGCACCGATAAGCAAATTACGTAGATTTGGCATGATTTATCTCAACGAATAAGCATCGAGGTAACATCCTATCACTAAGAGAGGTTAAGTCAAGATTGATTCATCTTTTCTATACAATCTGAAAAAACATAGGTAAAACTCTGATTAAGATAAGTTTAGGTAATGTTTTTGGGAATAGTAAGTAGAGAGTGGGGGTTTGCAATAAAGAACAAACGTACTATTATATTTTCTAAGATTAAACTGTGAATAGCAGATGGCTGAGACGATTGCGTTTTGATTGTTGGGTTAATTGCTGTTTATGGGAAATCTAATAGTAATCGTTCAAATAGAAGTATCATGGCAGAGAATCAGCAACCAGGAAATTATGATGCTGTTTTAGGAGGGAAAAATCCACCTCCGATTTACGGAAGCGTTTTAGGTGGAATTGAGGGTGTAAAGCGTAGATTGTCAAACCCGGTAGTTGATGTAAAATTAGCAGCTCTTAGCGATGCTCTTAAGTATCAAGAAGCTGGTTTGGATTTGGTGATTCAAGCATTGCAGAATAAGTCGAAAAGGTTGGAGCGTCATGCTTATAAGCTGTTGAAGAAAAGGAAAGAGACGCAGGTAAAACAAGCTTTAGAACGTTATCAGCCTTGGTATATATTTGAGCGTTCCCAAGAATATAGTAGTTATGACGGATTGCATTTAGAAAAATTTGCGAATCGTCAGATAGTAGAATTTGATTCAGAAGTTGGTATTGCAGACCCAGAGAATATAGCTTATAAACTACTATCTAATTATGATTCTACCGTTCCAATAACAGAAAAACTTACTAGTCTTTTGCAAGATTCCAAAGCTAGTAAATTAGAAGCTTTGGTTATAGGTGAATGGGGGGAAACATGCGAAAATGATAGCTCGGAAATTGTGAATGCGCTGGTTGATGCGAAAGATAAATTAAGTAATATAAAAGCGATATTTATTGGTGATATTGAGTCAGCAGAATGTGAAATATCTTGGATCAGACAAAGTGATATAAGTCCGATTTTAAGAGCTTATCCCCAATTAGAAATATTGCAAGTACGCGGGGGTGAAGGATTACAATTTAATGCACCAGTACGACATAATAACTTACAAGCATTAGTTGTAGAAACTGGGGGTTTGAATAGTCAAACTGTCAGTCAAATTTGTAATATGAGTTTACCAGCCTTAAAGCATTTGGAATTGTGGCTTGGTACTGAGGAGTATGGTGGGGATTGTTCGGTTATAAATATACAACCTATTTTAGACGATTTAGTTTTTCCAAATTTGAATTATTTAGGATTGTGTAATAGCGAATTTAGCGATGATATTGCGGAAGCCATAGTTAAATCACCTTTACTTGAAACAATTAGCGTACTTGATTTATCTCTGGGAACATTGACCGATAAAGGTGGAGAAATTTTAGTTAATTGTGCTGCGATAAATAAAATTGATATTCTAAATCTTGCCGATAATTATTTATCGCAAGAAATAGTTAGTAAATTATCACCGCTTGATTGTCAATTGTTGGCAAATTATCAGGAAGAAGCTGAATATTATGATGATGAAGAATATCGATACTGTTCTGTGACTGAGTAAGAACCTCACCCCCCTTCCCCTCTCCTTGTCAAGGCTACCGTGTACACACAAGTACTCCCCACATACGTTTC
>CAKZYM010000919.1 GCA_937884685.1 uncultured Calothrix sp. | reverse complement strand
AGATTTACTAAAGCAAATGCCTCTCCGTGGCGATTTCCCATCTCTCTAGCGATTGCTAAATACTGTCGGAAGAAGTCAACTGATTCTTGATGATGTTCTAAATTACCATAAGCAAGACCTAGATTACCCAAAGTATTAATTTCTCTTTGGCGATCGCCTATTTTTTTTACGATTGCTAAATTTTGCTGATAGCATTTAATAGCTTCTTGATAATCTTCCAAATTGCTATAAGTAAAACCTAAATTATTTAAAGCATTGCTTTGCAATAGATAGTCCCCCATCTTTTGCCCAATTTCTAGTGACTGGCGATAGTAAGTAATTCCTTCTTGATACTGTCCCAAATTACAATAAACAATTCCTAAATTACTTAATGCATTACTTTGTAGTTGAGGATTACCTATTTTTTGAGAAATAGTTAAAGCTTGTTGATGACAATCAATCGCTTCTTGATACTGTTTTAAATTCATATGAATAATTCCAAGATTATTTAAAGCATTACCTTCTTGTTGGAGACTACCTATTTCCCTTGAAATATCTAAGGCTTGCTGATGATAATTAATTGCTTCTTGATACTGTCTTAAATTACTATAAGCAAAACCAAGATTGCCTAAAGCATTGCATTTTCCTTGATTATCTCCTATTTGTTGGCTAATTATTAAAGATTGTTGATGGTAGTTAATTGCCTCCTCATATTGACCTAGATTGTTATAAATAACCCCCAAACTTCCCAAAGCATTGCTTTCAATTTGAGGAGTACTTATTTTTCTGGAAATATCTAAGGCTTGCTGATTGTATTTAATCGCTTCTCGATATTGTCTTAATAAATAGTACATAACGCCTAAATTTTGTATGGCGTTACTTTCTGCTTGACGATCTTCTATTTCTCTAAATATAAATAAGGCTTGCTGATGGTATTCAATCGCCTTTTGATAATCTCCCAAATCACGATAAACTAACCCAAGATTACCTAAAGTTTTACCTTCTCCCTGACAATCGCCTATTTTCCTAACAATTGCTAAAGCTTGCTGATGATGCTCAACTGCTTTTTGATACTCTCCTAAATAGTTATAAACAAGTCCCAAGTCGTTTAAAGCATTACTCTCTCCTGAAAGATTACCTATTTGCTTAGTAATCACCAAGGCTTGCTTATGGCAGTCAATCGCTTTTTTATAATTTCCTAAATCCTTGCATACAATTCCGAGATTATTTAAAGTATTACTCTCTCCTTGGCGATCGCCTATTTCTTTAGCAATTACTAAATTCTGCTCGTAGTAGTGAATTGCCTTTTGATATTCTCCTAACTGATTGTAAACAAGTCCAAGATTAAGGAAAGATGAACCTTCCCCCTTGCGATTATTTTCTTCCTGTGAAATAACCAAAGCCTGTTGATAGTACTCAATCGCTTTTTGATATTCTCCTAAAGAATAGTAAGCAGTCCCCAGACTACCTAAAGCACTACCCTCCTCTAGGCGATCGCCAATTTGTATTGAAATAAATAGAGCTTGCTTGTGATAGTCAATTGCCTTTCGATACTCTCGTAATTTACGATGAATATCTCCCAGATTATTTAAAATATTATGCTCTGATTGGTCGCTTATTTTTCTACTTATCACTAAGGCTTGCTGATAGTAATCAATTGCTTTTTGGTATTCTCCTAATTCACTATAAACAAGCCCCAAACCGCTTATACTTGACCTCTCTCCGCTACGGAAGCCTATTTCTTTAGCAATTCTCAAACTATTTTGATAAGCTTCAATTCCTTGGGTATAATTTGATAAACCATAATAAGCCATTCCAATACCACCATAACAAGCCATATTTATTTGCGGACTGGTCTTATCTTTTAATTGCTCGCATAATTTGAGTTGTTCGTGATAATATCCCCATAAATGTAATAGGCAATATAATTGTGATTGCGAAGATGAGTTTAAAGGCTTAACAAACAATTGGCTCACTCTTTCCCAATCTTCAGCTCCGCAGAGATGGTAAAATGTCTCAACAAAACCTTTCACTTTCTCTAAATTTGTTGCACTTGGCTGATATTTATACTTTGTAAGCCAATTAATCACAGCTCTATAATAACTACGCTTCCAACGTGGCTTAATCCACTTTACTACTTTGGAGTCAATTCCAAGTTCTGCTAAGACAAATTCTCCAGGAAGAGTAATATTATTTACTCCTTCTGAATTGTGTTTATTTTTAGCATCTAACTCAGCTTTGTTAGTCATCGTATTTTCCCATTTGAGCAGTTAAAACTTCTAGTTTTTCTTTACCTATTGCAACTATTTCATTGAAAAAATTTATTTCAGCATCATCCAAGTTATACTGCTGATGTCGCTTAATAATATAATCAATCAAAATCATCATTGGATGATAATTGTTATTTTGGCTAGAAACTTTATAACTTAAAAATTTGTCAGTTAAAATGCTGGCAAATTCATTGATATTCAAATTAAAATCTAAATTATCAATAAATTTATCGTCAATTCCAGCATTTCTGAAAATACTCTTTTTAGCAGCTATAGAATCAATTTGTCTAAATAAGTTTTGAAAAGCTGTTTCAAGTTTTCTCACATCATCTGATGATAAATCAGAAAATATCTGATAATTAATCTTCTGATGACCAACAATTTCTTTTGAAGTTTCTTCTGCTAATTCTGTTTGAGTATTTGATGTTCCCAAGCTAGATGAATTATTTATCTCGTCTTCTTCATCCAGTTCATCCAGTTATTTAAAATGTTCCAGCGACACACCCAGAATTAAATTATGCTGTCTAAGAATAACTTGATTGTATTCATCAATTAGTACTTCAACTAAATATCGGTCACGTAAAGTATCCAAAGCTTTCTCTTGTCCTTCTTCATCTATATCCCAATCTTCCAAATGAGCAAGCCAAAAATCTTCTGATACTTCGCAACGATAAACTGAAGACTCACAAAGAAGTAAATAAGCATTACGGACATCTCTGCGTAGGCGACTGTAAGCATTTTCTAGTCTAGTTTTGACCTTTTTACGTAGATTACGAGTATATCGATGTAAATTAATTTCATCTTCTGCTGAAGCTGTTGCACCACCAGACTTAGCTTCTTCAATTGCTTTTTCGACCTCTTCTACTTCTTTACCATATCTTTTCCAGTAAGCCGTAACATTTTTGTAGAAAGGCTTATTGACTATTTCCCCTGCAATAACCCTTAACGCCAACGGATGACCTTCATAAGCACTACCGATTCTTTCTAAATAAATTTTCTCTTCTGCTTTTGATTCAATATCTAATCCTGTTTTCTTAAATAATGCCAACTGTTCGTGCTTTTCTAATCCGCTGACAGGCTGACAATACGAATTATTTTTATATCTTTCTTCTAAATCTATTTGTGCTGGCAAATCCTGTGAAGTTAGAATGATGCGACTTTCACAAGAATTAATATCAAGCCTTAACCATTGTTGAAAAAATTCAACCCACCATTCATCTTTAAAGTCATTCCATCCTTCTTCTTCATTCCCTTCCAATATATTTTCTAAAGAATCAATCTGTACTAAATAGCGATTTTCTTGTAAGTGTCTGACCAAACGGTTAAGTAATCTTTGAGTATCTTTGCGGTCTTCTGGTGTAACTGCTTCGCCACATTTTTCCAGCAATTTTGCTGCTACACTGGCAAAATCAAAAGATTGTTCTTCATTATCGAAATCTTCTTTAAGATAGTTATCCCAATTACTATCAAACCAATCTTCTAATTCAATAGTTAATCTTTCACCTAAAGCCGTTTTACCAATACCAGTAATTCCCACAAGTATCAGCAAGCGACAAGATTCTCTAACCCGATGGCTTAAATCGTCAATCAGATGATCTCGTCCTACCCACTCACGGTCGTAAGCAAAGAATTTAGTAAATTCTGATTTCGTCTTCTTTTGCTTATCTGAGGTTTTAGAATTTTCTGACTCAAAAAAACTTTGTTTGCGATCGCGTGGTGGTAACTCTCTTAATTTACCTAGTTCTGGTTGTGGAGTGTCATGTTGATTAGTAAGACGACGATATAAGTTCTCATACCCCGCTTCTGAATCTAATTTGTAGCGACTAAACCCGCGAATCAAGATTGGAATATGTTCTGAGTCTTTAGAAGAAAAGATAACGGGAATAAACTTTGTACTATTTACCTGAGCATCATATAGTTCCTGAGAAATTACAAAACCTTCCCAGTTTGCTCCTTTTCCTTTCCCTGTTTCTTCCTGACCTAGAAATCGACGATTATATTGCTCCGTACATATAACTAAAACAAAGTCAGCCCACTCCAATTGATTTAACATCCAACGTGGCAGTCCTTGAGCTGGAGATTCTTCATACTGATCGATATTACAATCAATACCATCACTCCTTAGACGGTCAGCCAAACTCAAAACTCGATCTTTATGCTTCTGGGAATCGTGGCTATAACTGATAAAAACTTTAGGAGGAGCAGGGTTAGAATTCACCATGAGCAGTTTAAAGGAAGAAAAATGCTTATAACAAATGTAGCGTAAAGTTTTTGCTTTCAGCAGCCATTAAATTATGTTTAAAGACAAAATAAATTAAAAAATCAGAAAAAACATTTGAAATTAAGATGGAGTCGCATCATTTAATTTAGCCTGGAGTTCTTTACATTCTTGAAGCAATGGAATACCTAATTTACTTGCAAGAGCTACTGCTTGTTCGCAATAGTACCCCGATTTTCCTCGATTTTTTGATAAACCCATCCCAAACTTAATAAAGCTAAAGCTTCTACACGACGCTCCCCAATCTGTTGTGCTATGGCTATGCTTTTTTTATAACTTTCAAGAGCTTGCTCGGTTTGATTTTGAGAAAAATAAACGCTACCTAATTTTATGAGTAACTGTGACTCCGAGTAATGGTCTTGGGTAGAACTTGCTTGAGCTAAATCTTGCTGTAGAGATTGAATTTCCTGGGTATAATCTGGTGAATCCGGCTGATTTGGTTCACTAAAGTTACTCATTTTCTATTTGTAAGCATTAATTTTCAAAGCTTGCTGATAGTAATTAATTGCTTCTGGATAGTTTTCTAGAGAACCATAAACATTACCAAGATTACAAAGTGCATTTTCCTTACTCTGGCGATCTTCAATCTTTTGAGTAAGGATTAACTGTTGTTGATGAAATTCAATTGATTGATAATACTTCCCAAGATCACGATGAGCAAGACCCAAACCATTTAAACAAGTAATATCACATTGGGAATCAAGCTTACTTAAAAGTCTCTGGTATAATTTAATCTGTTCGTTGTAGTAACCCAAATTTCCTAGTTGGACGTGAAATGGCTCAAGTGTCGAAGTGTTTTCTAACTTATCTGATGCTTGTAGAGAAACTTTGAGCATAGCTCCACCCGAAGCTAAAGCTGCTGCTTTATCCCAAGCTTCAACCTCGCAAAGATGATGAAATGCTTGCAGACATCCCCATACTTGCTTAAGCTGACTATCACTGGGCTGAATTTTATAACGAGACAGCCAGTTAATTACTGCTCTGTAATGAGAACGCTTCCAATTTGGCTGTATCGATTTAAGTTTAGCCGCATTTATCTGTAAATACGCCAATACTGACTCAGCAGCACACTCAGTATCCTGCACTAGATTAGTTGATAACTTTTGGTTCTCAAAAGAATTTGGACTGCTGGTCATTTGAGATTACAACCTCTTTCTTGCTGATAGTAGCTAATTCTGCTGATTTTGGAGATATATTAGTCATTTGACATAAATTACAATAGTAGAGATAAACTTCCGTTATCATTCCAAACATTCAACAGCATATATAATAGAAAGTCTATTAATAAAACACAGAAAAGGTTGCTCGATACGCCATATACTTTAAAAGTATCGTTGATGATACATCCACTCCTTTTCTTGTTAACTCGTGGGGTATCTAGACCTTTTCTGTTCTTAGGATTTAACTATTTTTAGGAGTTCTGCTTTGATAATAGCGAAACTATGACACATAAAAGTCATAAATTATACATATAATTTAAAATTATAAAGCGGAATTTTATAGTAAATTTATATACCAATTAGTTATGAGTGATAAGCAAAAAATTCTCGACGTATATCTTCAGGAATACAACAAACTAAAGGAAGAGCAAGCAAGGCGAATTGGTTTTCGCGATAATATGCTGTATGTAACGCTGGGTCTATTTGGTGCTATCCTCTCTTTCTCAGTATCTGGTCAAAGCAACTACTATGCCCTTTTAGTTATTCCTTGGGTTTGCCTTATCCTTGGTTGGACTTATTTGGTCAATGACGAAAAAATATCAGCTATCGGTAGGTATATTCGCTATAATCTTGTAAATAAAATTCAAGAATTAAATAACAATACAGATTTAGAGTCAATTTTTGGTTGGGAAATAGTCCATAGAAGCGATAAACGTCGTCTTCGACGCAAAATAGAGCAATTAGTCATCGATGAAATTACTTTTGTTTTATCTGGTATTACGGCATTAGTTGCTTTTTGGTTTCTTGTATCACAGCCGTCTCTAGCAGTAAATATTTGCGGTGTTGTAGAGCTTGTTCTGTTGATAGTTTTAGCTGTGGAGATTATTATTTACGCGGATCTGGGAGTTGGACGGTAGTTATAAAATCTGAACGAAATGGATATTGAATATTTATAGATATTATACTGGTATTGATTTCTTATGTACCTAAAAATTCTTCTGTATGTGACTTAATATACTTATAGCTTAACCAAATTTTTATATTTTT
>CAKZYM010000918.1 GCA_937884685.1 uncultured Calothrix sp. | reverse complement strand
GTCATAACACCAGGAAGAGACTTGACATTGGATTTTACGCCGCAATCACTCTTACCTTCTTCGTGAACGTTAAGGTGCTTAGTACGTCTTTTCTTAGCTTTTTCAGGATAAGCATCTAAAACTTCATTAACAAGCTGTTGTCTTTCTTCGACGAGATTCTTTTTATCTGCGGGTGACATATTTCTCTGCCTTTTTTACTACTGGTAACTACTTGGGATTTTAGAAATAGTAAGAGTTGATTGAAGCATTTTAGTGAAGGGTAAAGGGTAGAAGATAAAAGCTAGTATATATAGTTTTATCTTTACCTTTACCTTTACCTTTCGCTAGGACATTACTGAATTACTTGCTAGCAGCAGCTTCAGCTTGGGTCTGACCAACAATATCTTCATGCTTGGTATCATCATCCAAGATACCGAACTCAACTAAGAGTGCTTCTAACTCATCCATTTCAAGAGGTGTAGGAATCGCTAGATTTGTGTTGTTGATGATTTTTTCAGCTAAAGCAGCGTACTCTTTAGCTTGGTTGCTCTCAGGTGCGTACTCGTTAACGGTCATACGACGCAATTCAGCGTGCTGAACGATGTTGTCACGAGGTACGAAGTGAATCATTTGGGTACCCAAACGCTTCGCTAAGGTTTCGATAAGTTCGATTTCTCTATCAACCTTACGGCTGTTACAAATCAAACCACCTAAACGTACACCACCGGAGTGAGCATACTTAAGAACACCACGAGCGATGTTGTTGGCTGCGTACATAGCCATCATCTCACCAGAGGTAACGATGTAGATTTCTTGTGCTTTTCCTTCGCGGATAGGAAAATGATATATTCAAGGATAATTGATTGAAATTAGTTTAAATTCAGCTTTTGTAATCCTTGAATTTGTTTTTGGTATACAGAATATGTACGTTAAATCGAATAATAGTAAAAGTAATATAAGACAAGTCAGATTTGAAAAACATAAAGGTAGATTTAGAATTGTTTTTCCCAGACAGTATTTTGGAGGAAAGCAATTTAAGAAATCTATTGATTTAGCAGCGGATTCTGAAAATGAAGAATTGGCTTTTAAAATCGTTTTGAGACTTCAGGAAGAATTAGAATTAGGACGACTTATAGATACCAGTGGTGCATTTCATGAAGACAGGTATCAACAGGTTTTAGAGGAGTACGGGTTGAAAGCACGTATTAGATTAGTTAAAGTTGTACCGGAAGATAATAACGGTGGTAGAGTAAAATCTAATCCTTCAATTTTACAAATTTGGGAAGTGTATTGTGAGTTTTCAGAGCATAGATTGGCTAAAACCACTTTTATAAATAGCTACAAAGGTGCTTTTCTTAATTATCTAAATTCAGCTATTGAAAGTGTCGGATATGATACGGATAAAATATTTAACTGGTTGGTTAAAAATCGTAATCCACATGATGTGAAAAATCTTGTTAGTGCTTTGGAAAGAGCATATAGCTATGCAATCTCTAAAGATATTTTTACGGGAAAGAATCCTTTTTCAGGACTAAAAGAAACTTTAATAACTAAAAAAAGAATTAAAGAAATAAATCAAGATAAATTAGGCTTGGAAGGAAATGAATTACTAGACAAGAAGAAGGCTTTTAGTTGGAAAGAAGCTGAAATCATTATGGAAGCTTTTAAGAATCATCCCAAGCTTTGTAAATATTATCCTTTAATTGCATTTAAATTTTTAACCGGATGTAGAAATGGTGAAGCTTTGGCTTTATGGTGGCAGGATATCAGATTTGATGAAGAGAGAATTATTATTAGAAAGTCTTATGACAGTAAGTCGCGTATATTTAAACCTACAAAAAATGAGACTGTTAGATTCTTTCCGATGAAAAAAGGTAGCAAATTATGGGATATCTTAAGTGAATTAAAAAAAGGGGAAGATAATCATTGTGTGTTCTCTGTAAGACACAATGGTAAACCGATTCATCAAGTTACTTTATGTGAAAAATGGCATGGAAAAACCTTTAGAGGTGTCTGCTATGTAGGATTAGTAAAAAGTTTAGTAGAACAAGGTAAAGTATCAAAATACTTACCGGTTAATAATACTCGACATACTTTTGTTTCCCATCAAATATATGATTTGGGTAGAGAACCACATATTGTAAATGCATGGTGCGAGCATTCAGAAGAAGTTAGTCGCAAACATTATCGAGATGCATCTTTGGTTGCTAGGGATATTAATCCAGACTTACCTAATTTTAACCAAAAGACTCACCAAGATAATTCTCAAGTAGATGAATTAAAAGCAATTATCGAACAACAGCAGAAACAAATAAATCAACTAACAATGTTGCTTGAAAAATTTACTGATTCGGAGAATAGAAATAATTCTAAATCATTCTAAATAATAGCAATCTATACTTATACTTAGTCCACCTGGTTTAATAAAACTGCGTGGATTAATATTTTATGTTTAGAAATTATCAATTATTATCTAATATTTTAACATCGCAAAACTTATATGTTTAATTATTATTTTCCTTCGCGGATAGGCATAGCAAAACCACCACTTTCTGCTAAAAGCCACCTAAAATGCTAAATTGATTTCAAAGCTTTGACCCACAAGCATTTCAGAGCTATATGGGTTCAGAAATTAAAGTCATAAACTTTATTCAATTCGATATGTAGTTTCAATTCTGACTCCTCGTCTACCATTGGAACTTGGTTTCAATTTCCAATTATTTGCTAACCTCAAATGATATCTATCTAATCTGCTATTTCCGCTACCACTTATCAAACTAACATTAGTAACATTACCGTTTGCATCAGTATCAACAGCTACTACAATTTCACCTTCAATTCTTCTTTCTCTTGCCCAGGAAGGATAACTAGTACCGCATTGACGACAAGCTGCTCGTCCGTCACCGTTACCGACTGCATCACCCGTACCGTCACCAATTCCAGAATCAGTACTGGGTGCAGTAGCGATGTTACTACCTCCAATGATACGTCGTCTTCTTGTAGGAGTAGTACTAGAGGTATCGGGTAAAGAAGGTGCTGTATTATTGCTGCTAATATTCGTATTTTCTTGGCTTTGTTTAAGAGAATCTACTAATTCCTGGCTGTCTTGTTGAGGTATTGATGAGGGTTTCTCTAAAGGGGGATTGGTCGGAATCGGTAAGTTCCGTGGTGTTCTTGTTTGTAGTTCGGGTATTGGTGAAGATTGCTCTACAGG
>CAKZYM010000917.1 GCA_937884685.1 uncultured Calothrix sp. | reverse complement strand
ATCGTAAACCAGAAGAAATAAATGCATTAATTAATTTGGGAGCAACTCATGAAGCCTTAGAACTTTACGCAAATGATTAAGATATAAGTGAAGAAGCGATAAAACTTGCAGAAGTATACAATCTTAACAATTTAACAGCAATTTCTTACTATAACCGAGGTAATTGTTTGACTAAGATGGAAATGTGGAAAGACGCAGAAAATGATTATCAGCGTGCTTTAGTATTAGTTGAAAATGTAAAAGATACGCTGCAACGTGAGGCAATACTTCATAATTTTGGAGAAATGTATCGTCGCTGGGGAAAACTAGAAAACAGTGTGAAGTTATTGCAATTAAGTTTGGAATCTGTACGCCAGCGTAATGATGTTGATTCTGAAATTACTAATTTAAACAATCTTGGTTTAGCTTATCGTTCCCTATCCCAAACTCAAGAAGCACTTGATTGTTTAAATACTGCTTTAGATTTAACTCGCAAATACTATCGTAAATGCGATGAGTCAAGAATTTGTATTAGTTTAGGTAATTTATATTTATTAAATGACCAACCAGAACAAGCAAAATATCACTACCATAATGCTTTAGCGGCGGCTCGTCAAATAGAAGATACTGACTGGGAAGAAGCTAGCATCCTGTCTCTTGCTGCTGCTTGCAAAGAACTTGGTACATTTGATGATATTGCTGATGATTTTCAAGCCGTTGCAGAACGTGCTTGTAATTTAGGACATCATGAAAATTGTATCCAATTTTTAATTTTCGCTGGCAAGATAAATCTTGAAGAAAATAAACCAGACAATTCTGCTGATATGTTTGATAAAGCTTTATCAATAGCTCTTGTGCGAGCATATGAGCGTATCAGGCAGTGTGGAGAGCAGGCAAATATTTCTTTTTTATCTCAGGAATTAGCAGAAGTTTTTGATAGTATTGGTGACAGTATTGAAGAGTCTGTAGAAAATAATTCTGTTGAATATGCTGTTATTATGTATCAAAGTTTATTGGATAAACTTCATAGTGAATATTATTGGGAAGAATCAAATTTTTGGATTTTTGATTGTCTAAAGCCAATGGGGGACTGGCTAAATAAGATGCGATAGGGAATAAAGGATAATCAAAATAATTACTGTTTAATTTTCCATTAAAAGCTTCTTACTTTACCCAACCTAAATCTGTATTTGGTTGAAAATAAATTGATGCTTATAAACAAGCGTTGATTTCATCAAACAACTACAATGATTGGGAAAAAATAATGATTCAAGCAATCGATTCAGAACAGACATTCGTTTCAAACTTAGAACAATTCATCAGTAAAGCTGACAAATTTATCAAAATATATTATTCGGGTGTCAGCGACGAAAATCACGTTCAAGAAATAGTGCAAGAATTGAAAAATTTATTACTAGATACCGACTTGAAACGCTTGGAAATTGATTATCAGCATTATTGTGAAATTAAAGATTTGATGGGGGATTGCGATGATTCGGCTTGGTTTTGATTGGATATGAAAAGTTTACTTATTCTTCTACCGCACCTAATGCTTTGAGCGTGGATTTTTCTGCTTCAGTTAAGCCTTTGATTCCCGTGATGTTCATGCGTTCGTAAGGGCGATCGCTTCTTAATGTTTTAAGACATTCGCCGGTTTTGATGTCCCAAATTTTTATTGTTTCATCTCGGCTACCACTCACAAGTATCTTACTATTTGAATCAACAGCAATTGACCATACTGCGTCTAAGTGTCCATTTAAGGTTTTCAAGCACTCACCTGTTGCTATGTTCCAAATTTTTACAGTTTTATCGGTGCTACAAGTTGCAACAGTAAGATTATCTACAAAAACTACAGATGACACTCCATGAGAGTGAGCTTCCCAACTTTTAATACATTCTCCTGTGACAACGTTCCAAAGTTTAATTGTTTTGTCACGACTAACACTAACAATCATATTGCCATCTGGACTAAATACAACACAGTAGACATGATCTATATGTCCTTTAAAAATTTTGATGCATTTACTAGTATTCAAATCCCATAGTCGAATTAAGCAGTCATAGCTACAACTGGCAAGAGTTTTTCCATCCGGACTAAAACTGATTGATTCTACCCGTTTCAAATGTCCAGTTAAAGTATTAATACACTGACCATTATTTATATCCCAAATTTTGATACTTTCATCAGCACTTGCGCTAGCAAATATTTTTCCGTCTGGGCTGAAACTTATACAACGGACTCTTGCCGAATGCCCATGTAAAATATTAAAACACTCATCTGTAGCAATATTCCAAAGTCTAATTGTGTTATCGTTACTACCGCTAGCGAGAATATTTCCATCCGGACCAAAACTTAATGACCAAGACCATTTTGAATGTCCATGTAGAGTTTTCAAACACTTACCTTCAGCTATGGACCATAACCTAATAATGTTTTCTTCCCCAGCACTAGCAATGAGTTGACCATCAGGGCTAATAACAGTTGACCATATTACATTAATTCTGTATCCCTGTAAAATTTTTATACATTTACCTTCTTTAATGTTCCACAGTCTAACAGTTTGATCTTCGCTTCCACTTGCTAAGATTTTGCTATTAGGACTAAATGCAATTGATGAAATTGATTGATTATGCCCTTCCAACCTTTTTAGACATATACCTTCATTAGCATCCCATAAAAGAATTGCTTTATCATCACCTGCACTAGCAATAAATTTATTATCATGGCTCCAAGTAACTGACCTGATAATATTGCTGTGTCCCAGTAAAGTCTTAAGGCAATTACCTGTCTTTGTATCCCAAACACGTATACTCCGGTCAGAGCTTACACTTACAATACTTGTACAATCTGATTTCCAAGAAATTGAGTGTACCCAATTAGTATGTCCTTCACATATATTTAAGCATTCTCCGGTTTTAGCATTCCACAACCATATATTTGGGTTATTGTTAGCCGCAGCAGTGGCAATTACTTTTCCATCAGGACTGAAGGCAACTGAATTAATTCTATTAGTATGTTCAAGTTTTATTTGTAAATATTTACCCGAATTAATATTCCATAAACGTACAGCTTCATCATCCCCTGCACTAGCAAGAATTTGTCCATCAGGACTGAAAGATAATGTTCGTATAGAATCAGTATGTCCTCTTAAAGTTTTTAGAAGTTGACCTGTTTTTAAATCCCATAATTTTATAGTTTTGTTCCCTCCAGCAGTCGCTAAAATCTTACTATCTGGACTAAAAGCAACTGACCATATCCAAAGAGTATGGCTTTGAAAAGCAAAAACTTGTTTCCCTTGTAAAACTTCCCATATGTAGATTTGACCTGTGGAGTCACTAGCCCCTAAAAATTTCCCATCAGGGCTGAATGCAATAGAATGAACCCTGCTAAAAAGTTGAGTAAAAGTTGAATCAATTAGATTTGTCGCTTTGAAATTAACATACTGTAAGTTCGCGTTACTAAAATCTCCCCCCTTTACCACCGCATCCGAAAAATCTCTCCCCTCCAAAGCAATTTTATCAATCTTCACAGCCAAAGTAGCCGCATTCCCACCAACATAACCAACCTCATCTTCACTTCTCCCCCGCGTCATTTCAATAACTTTAACCAGCGCTTCATTATCTCCCACCATTCCCAACATCAAATCCAATACCGCTTTCGTCAATGGCGATCGCCCAAAATTTTCCCTCAATTTCTCCAAAGATTCTGTAATAAATTCCTTCAATGGAGCAATAGCAATACAATTTCCCGAATTATCCAACTGACGCTCAAAATAACCAGACCAAGTATAATCAAAGGGTACAGCAGCCACATCCAAACAAGATTGTGAAGAAGCTAATTCCGTAAAATCATCAGCTAAAGCACCCAACTCAGCCGCAAATTTATACGCTACAAAAAATTCCAACAAAGAACGATGAGCCGGTGTATAGTCCCCGTTAGCATTACGAATCAGCATCGTCTGCCCCATCATATCGTAGTGCCAATGATCCAAGTCATTTTGCTCTTGCACAATAGAACCAAACAAGCGCCGAATCCTTTCGGGAAACAACTTATAGTTGATGCGCATTTGGGCATTTGAAAGCATTTCCCAAGATAGTTCGCACAAGAAATTCAG
>CAKZYM010000916.1 GCA_937884685.1 uncultured Calothrix sp. | reverse complement strand
ATATCTGGGATTTAATATTTGAGGTTTTAAGTTTCCGTCAAGGTGATAACCTAAAATTCCTTTATCAACAAGCTTGTCCTTGGAAGAACAACACGGTCATAGTCGGGTTTTTCTCAAAATCTACAATCGAATCACCTTCCGTAGCACTGCAAAACCTTTGTAAATGCAATCAATTTACAACTACTGGCTAGATGTTATATATCAGGCAGGTATCGGTCTATTGTCAAGAGGACGGACGGTACGAACTGCTCCATTGCTCTTAATATTGATACAATATTGCCACTAAGTGCATTAATAACGACCTAATTTTCGTGATACTAAGTCCTTATCATTAAAAATTGTCATGTTAGCAAAATTTTCTGGGTAAAGGTCTTATTTCTCAGATTTCCTTATTTCTTTGATAAACGGATGCAATACTCAAGCATTCATTAGAAGTAATTAAATGAAATACTACTGTTAATGTAGAAATATAGGATTAGTCGGTTTTTAGCAGAGGACACTTGACTATCAAATTGTACTCAGCTTAAAGTTCAGTGGCATATTTCCTAACTACAATCCTTAAAACTGCTTAATTTCACATTTTTTAGGTAGCATAGTTAAGTTTTGTTGTATTTTCGTTTGGCTATAGTTTGATAGCTTGAGCCATCAACTTTTAGTGCCCGGAAGTGATTTGTATTACCGATAAAATCCAAAATGTTCCAATGGAAGATAGGTATAGCTTGCATCCCTCCGCCAAAGATATTACTCGCTCAACTCCTTTTTTTGAAGGGCTGCCAAAAACTGCCATCAAATCAGCCTTGAGCAATCTTGTTAGTCGCTCTCACCCAGCAAATCAAGTTATTCTACTAGAAAATGACTGGGGAGGGTCGGTATATTTCATCTTAGAAGGCTGGGTCAAAATTCGCACTTACAATTTAGAAGGTAAAGAATTAACCTTAAATATTCTTGGTAGAGGAGAATTATTTGGGGAAATGGCCGCATTGGATGAAGTACCTCGCTCCACCGATGTCATCACTTTAACTCCTACTCAAATAGGTAGTTTACCATCTCAAGATTTTATTAAATTACTTAACACCGAGCCTTTAGCGGGAGTGCGACTAGCGCAGTTAATGGCTCGACGCTTGCGACAGGTTAACCGACGCTTAAGATTGCGGGAATCGGATTCTGCTTCTCGTGTAGCAGATACTTTATTATTTTTGGCAGAAGGACAAGGAATAGAACATTCCACAGGTGTGGAAATCCCTAACTTACCCCATCGAGAATTGAGCAGTTTAAGCGGATTAGCCCGAGAAACTGTAACCAGAGTGTTAACTAAGTTAGAAAAGAAGAAATTAATCAAACGTAGTGGGGAAGTTATTTGTATTCCCGATGTATCAGCGTTAGAAAAGATGATAGTTTAACGAATCACACAGCGCGTTTTTTACATGGATATTCTTAGTTCTTCTGCGGATGATAAAGGAGGAAACAATTCCTTTAATTCCAAAAAACCCAATTCCATACCGGAAAATCATACCGAAAGCCAACATTTAGAAAGACCCGAACTTCAAGCCGATGCGCCACTCAAAATGGTCGAAACGGCATTTCTAGCAAGCACCGCTAGTTTGATTTGGTTTATTAATTTTTATTTTCCTTTAGGTCTACTCAAAATATTCTTCCCCATACCCATCGCCTTAGTCTACCTCCGTTGGAATAGCAGAGCAGCATGGATGTCAGCATTAACCTGTGGCTTGCTGCTACTAGTACTAATGGGGCCGACTAGAAGTATACTATTTGTAATTCCATATGCCTTTATGGGAGTGTTATTAGGTTCCGCATGGCAACGTCGCGTTCCGTGGATTGTTTCCATCAGCTTAGCCACCCTCCTAGGAGCAATAGGAGTATTCTTTCGGCTATGGCTACTATCCCTACTCTCAGGTCAAGACCTGTGGATTTACTTGATTAATCAAGTCACCAACTTTCTAGAATGGTTATTCCTCAACTTAGGAATCCTCGCAATTCCTAACCCATTTTTGATTCAAATAGGAGCCATTTGTTTAATATTAGTTAATAATTTTGTATATTTATTCGTAGTACATGTAGCAGCATGGTTACTATTAGACCGCTTAGGTAACTCCATACCCCGTCCCCCGCAATGGGTACAGGTTTTGATGGATTATGAATTATGGGGATTGGTAATTGGGAAGTGGGGATTGGGCATTGGTAATTGGTAATGAGTA
>CAKZYM010000915.1 GCA_937884685.1 uncultured Calothrix sp. | reverse complement strand
AAGATAAAATTGCAGTTACAGTGATTAATCCTGGAAATATCGCTACTCCAGAAGTCTTGTCTGATTTGAGGGAAGCTGGGGAATCAGAAGAAAATGCTATACCTCTTCAAGATTTATTACAGGTGATTGACTGCGTACTTTCTTTATCTCGTTCTACATGTATTAAAGAAATTCAAATTCCAGCTATGAGTGCTAAAGGAGCTTGAATATTTAGTTTTAAATGTAAATATTTACTTTTATTAAAATAATTTCTCTCACTCCCTCACTCTCTCTCTCCCTCAGTCCATTAATTCTCAACCGCTCCCAATCTCTTCAACACAATCTTTTGTGCTTCTGATAAACCCGTCACTCTTTTAATATTCATATTTTCGTAAAGTCTCTCAATCTTTAAGGTCTGCCAACATTCATAGGTTTGAGGATTCCACAACTTGATTGTTTCATCTTCACTAGCAGTAGCAATAATTTTTCCATCAGGACTGCAAACAACGGAAAATACTGCTCCCTTATGCTCTTTTAATACTTTTAAACATTCTCCGGTACGAGTATTCCAAATTCGCATTGTTTGGTCTTGACTACTAGTAAATAAAGTTTGACCATCGGGACTAAAGCTGATGTTGGTAGGAATTTCTGTATGTCCTTGCAAAGTATTAATCAATTTTTGAGTATTAACATCCCAAAGTAAGATATTGCAGTTACCACCAGTAGTAGCAAGGATTTTTCCGTCGGGACTCCATGCTACAGACCATACCCAAGTTTTACCCGTATTCAAGATATGACGACATTGTCCGGTTTCTACATCCCAAATTCTCACCGTGTAATCTGAACTACCACTAGCAAGAGTTGTACCATCGGGACTCCAAGCTACAGACAATACCCAGTCTTCATGTCCTAACAAAGTTTGGCAGCATTGACTATTATCGGGATTCCATAATTTTATACTGAGGTCGCCACTACCACTAGCAAGGGTTTTACCGTTGGGACTCCATACTACAGACCATACCCAAGCTTGATGTCCTTGCAAAGTTTTTATACATTCACCATTCTCAATGTTCCATAATTTTATCGTGCGGTCAAAACTCCCACTCGCAAGGGTTTTACCATCTGGATTCCAATCTACAGACCATACCCAACCTTGATGTCCTTGCAATATTTTCAGACATTCACCCTTGTTAATGTCCCATAATTTGACATTATTATCGGTACTAGCACTAGCAATTATATTATTTTGGAAATTACAATCTGATGGATGCCATGCTAAACCATATATACAATTAACATGTCCTTTAATTGTCCTCAACTGATTACCGTCAGTAAT
The DNA here is from genome assembly GCA_937884685.1 of uncultured Calothrix sp. Classification (GTDB taxonomy): domain Bacteria; phylum Cyanobacteriota; class Cyanobacteriia; order Cyanobacteriales; family Nostocaceae; genus Rivularia. The sequence goes on along the minus strand of CAKZYM010000915.1, from coordinate 4,947 downwards.
ATCCCAAAATCGGACAGTTTGGTCGAAACTACCGCTAGCAAAAGTTTTACCATCTGGACTTATGTCAATGGAACCAATCATTTCACTATGACCGTAGCAAACTTTAAGACATTTTTTACTGTTGATGTCCCATAAACGTATGGTTTTGTCAACGCTGCTGCTAACTATTTTTTGTCCGTCAGGAGTAAACAAGACTGCAAATACAGCATATTCATGTCCGGTGTAAGTTGTTTGACATTCTCCACTGCTAATATCCCATAGTTTGATACTTTTATCTTGGCTGCTACTAACCAAGGTTTTCCCATCATGACTAATTTCTACTCCATAGACTAAACTGCTATGTCCCTCAAAAGTTTTCAAGCTATGTTCGGATGTAATATCCCAAAGTTTAATTGTATGGTCGTGACTAGCACTAGCTAAATATTTACCATCCCGACTAAAGCTTACAGAATGTACGTCTGCTGTATGTTCTGTAAATCTTCTCAGTTTTTTGCTGTGGATATTCCATAGGATTACTTCAGCTTCAGAAGTTGCGATCGCGATTTGATTTCCATCGGGACTAAACCGCAAAAACCAAATAAAATTACTTTGTACTGGTAATATTTCAAAGCAGTTTCCAGTTTCAATTTCCCAGAGTCGGACTCGATTATCTTCACCACCACTAGCAATAATTTTGCTATTTGGACTCCAAGCTAAAGACCATACCCAATTACGATGACCTAAAAAAGTAGCGTATAGTTGACAATCTTTTATTTGCCAAATTTGAATCCTACCGTGAGTATCCCCAGTCGCTAAAAATTCACCATCAGGACTGTAAGCTATTTGTACAATACCACCCAGAGTTTGAGCAAAGCTGGTTTGAGCGAAATTTGCACCAACAAAGTTACAGTTATGTAAATTTACATATTTCAAATCGGCATGGTAAATCTTTAAATAGGAAAAATCATATCCTGTTAAATCAATCTGGAGGTAGATACAAAGATTAATTAAATTACCAGCACAGTAAGCAAAATCTTGATTTAGATTTTCTCTTGTACGTAGTTGATTGATAATTTTTTGAATTTGTCTTTCCAAGGTTTGTGGAGAAACAAAAGTATTGCTTAATAAACGAGTGATTGGTTCTAATATCAGTCTTTTTTGGGTTTCCTGAATAAAGTCTTTACTTGTGGTTTTTATTAATGCATAATTTGCGAATAAATTTAATTCCGTAGAAACTAATTCCTGATAAATTTGACCAATTAAATTATCGGTAACAAATTCCATCACTACAGGTTGTAACGTGTAATTACCGGATTGCTTTTCGATTAAACAACGACAGCTAAGAGATTCTAATGCTTCTAAAAGATTTGATTTAGAAACAACCGGAATAATATCTTGATATAGTTCGTTAATACTTGTCCAATCCCGATTAATTGCTAGCCAATTAATAATTGTTTCTTCTAAGGAAGTCAGACGTTGGAATTGTTGTTCTAATAAGCGACGAATACCGTTAAAAGCAATACTCCCTGCTGCTAAAAATTGGGTTAATTCACCATCAAATAAATCCTGTATGGAAGTTGCAACAATTTTCAATGCTAGAGGACTATTCCCATAAAAATCACAAACTTGTTCTTTCTGACTTGCTGTTCCCCAAATTTTTTTAGCTTCCAATATAGCTTGAGCGACTTCCAGCGAACCTTTTACATAAAAAACTTGTACACCCGAATTCATACCTTCTTGACTAGCAAGTTCCGGTGGTTTTTCTCGACTGCTGAAAATTAAACAGCTTTCATGGTTAGTTTCTGCAATGACTCGTAAAAATTCCCCATAGTCTTCATAACCAGATTTATAATAACCAGTTTTCCCCGATTGCAAAATAGTTTCTAAATTATCCAAAACAATTAGAGAGCGGGAACTACGTAAATAATTCAGCAATTGTCGGATAGATATTTGAGTTTCTTGGTAATCAGTAAAAAAACCAATTAATTCAGCTAAAACTGTATCCAAACTAGGAGCATTACGAAGCGTTCTCCAAATTACATAGTCAAATTTATTCTGTACTAGCTCCGCTATTTTTACAGATAAAGTAGTTTTACCAATTCCACCATGACCTAACAAAGCCACAACCTTGCAACGATTTACGACAATGTAATCTTGAATTTGCCTTATTTCATTACTACGTCCGTAAAAAATAGATACATCTGGTGCAGTTCCCCAGTCAATAGAAGCTGCTTTTATCTGTTCATTTTTATCTGTTTTATCTATATTTTCTTTTAATTTAGATGCTGTTTCTTGTATATCGCTCAGCGATTGATTATGAAAATTTTGATTTACCTTTAAACTTGCTTGTAAAACATTTGAACTTTGATTTACAAATTTTTGTATTAAAAGAGCGCGAAAATTCTTTTTAGTAACTTTCTCTCCCAGAATATCCGAAAGAGACTTCCAGAGTTGAGCTGCAACACCTTTGATATAGTCTGAATCATAATCAGCTTCTTCAGCTATTGTGCTATATCCTTTACCTTCCCAAGACCTCTTAAACACCAAAATCTTCGTATTATTCAAAGAACCGGGGGGTAATATTGTTTCCAGAAACGTCAGTGCTTCTTCAGGTGACATAAGGAATTTCTGACCGAGCAGATATTTTGCAGCAAAAACAATCAAGCTAATTCCCTATATTACCTTTGAATGAGGTTTTGATTGACTTAAATGTAAGCAATTTACATAACTTAGTGAAAAGTCCCACACCTTTAATAGATGTGGGATGAAAGTAAAATCATTGTCTATGTTAATTACCTGAGATTACCTCAATTCTAGATAGCAGCAAACTTTTAATAATTAACCAGTATTCCGGATATTTTTTTTAGTTTGTATAATCGCACAAACAATTGGATAATTTCTGCGAATGGAAAACCGAATTTGCTCCCAGGTTAATATTTATGCTCACTTTTTACTCTTTACTCTTTACTTGCGACTTACTACTTACTACTTACTACTTACTACTTATTAATAGTGAATCTATTAACCCGAACTCACATTAATTAGCTTTAGGTTCCCGTTTCATTGTCCAAAACTTGACTGGTTGTTCTCCAGTTCTGAGAATTTCAAAACCATGTCTTTGGTAAAAACGAACAGCACCATCTGTATCAGTTTCTAGATAACAAGGTAAACCTTCCTTATCTGCTCGTTCGAGAATTGGTTGAATCAACGAACCACCAACTCCTTGTCCTTGATAAAGTGGTGAAACTCCCAAACCAAGTAGATACCAATGAGGTACAGACATATCTTGTTTGTGGTATTTTTCGAGCAATGTAAATAAACTAAAGTTTTTAATTCTCTTCAAACCAACTTGGAATAGAATTTTATAAAATCCCATAAGTAAAAATTTTAGGGGGTTTAAAGGAAATTCTCCTGGTGGAATCCAAACCGCAATACCCTTTAGTTCTGGAGTAGTGTATGTGGAATGATAAGCTTGAGAATACCTTAAGACAGTCTTCCACATACCATATATTAATTTATCTTTATCCTTTTGGGGTAGCACATGTTGAAACATTATGTCTTCATGGAATGCATTAGCAAGAATCTCAGAAGCTTTATCAATTTGAGATTTTTCTAGTTGGATAATTTCAGAAGTCATCATATTTTTCACCTAATAAATTACACTTACGTCCGGGAAAATAAACTAAGCTCTTGTTTGGAGAGTATGAGCTTGGTTAATATTTTTTTCAATAGAATATTGGAAAAATAATCAAAATTGTTTCAGAGACTAAAGGTTAACAAATCGGTTTTATCAAGACTAAATTTTTACCGAAATTGTTCTACCTAAAGTCCCTAATTTGTATTTATTTCAAATAGAAACAGCAGTCTTAATATTAATAGCTTCTCGTATTTTTGGATTGCTGTACCAGCTATATCTACCGCTAGTCACTGGTTGAATATTAAGTTCTTCTCGCAACTCTTCCAAAGGTCGCTCAAAAACTTCTTCCCATTTTACCGGGAACAATGGTTTAGCTTTTCGACCCATTTTGATTCCTGCTGAAATTAGGTCGAACAAATACTCAACATCAATACCCAATTCATCTTTCCCAGCAAAGAAGGAGAGCATCAAAGAAATAATATCAATCAACATGAAGCCAGGATAAGCAAGTTGAGCGACTGTCACGGAAATTACACCATTTTCACCAAAATCATCGAAGCTAAATCCCGTCATAATATGGTGTAGGTCATGGGTTTTGCGGACACGATTTATAACATAATCAGCATCAGATTCAACAGAAAGCAAACGGTAAAAGTCTGGTTTGTAATTGATTGCTGTCATAACTTTGGCATAAGTCCAACCTAAAGAACCTTTTGGCATTTTAGAAAGCTTTTCCAGGTCGAAATCCGTTCCCATGTAACGTTCTGCGAGCATAGCAGATGTAGCTTGGTCTTGCTTCATGTAAGCTAAACACTCTTCCATCTGAGTACTGTCGCGCAATTTATCAGAAATATCGAATACATTATTTGTGTCTATAGGACTTCCTGCAACTAAGTCGATAAAAGTTAGTAACTCGTTGATATTTTCTTGAGTTGCAATTTCGTTGATGTATTTAAAGCTCATTGTTTTTCTCCTAAAGCTTAAGTTTTTAAATTGATTTCAGAGGATTTTGTGTTTTCCCCTCGCTTGTTTATCAATATATGTTGATTACCTAAGCCTGTCAGTGAGATAAAAGTGATTAGTTGATAAATATTTTTGTAGAAAGTAATGAAAAAGTAATAAAAAAGTAACTATTAGTTTTAATCAGCTTGTAATTACCATTTTTAAACAAGACTTCAGAAGAGGTTATTTTTTTATTGATGATAGTTATTTAGAACGAAAATAGACTTAAGTCATCAGCTGAAATAAAAATAAAAACAAAATCAAAGCTTATTCAGGTCAAACTAATTATGGAAGAAAAAAATGCTAAATCGAAAGCAAAAATAAATTTA
>CAKZYM010000914.1 GCA_937884685.1 uncultured Calothrix sp. | reverse complement strand
ATCAGCCTTGATATGGGCTTGGTAGTTGCTGGTACTCGTTTCCGTGGTGATTTTGAGGAACGTCTCAAGAAAATCATGGAAGAAATCCGTTCTGCGGGAAATATCGTCCTTGTAATAGATGAAATCCACACTTTAGTTGGTGCGGGCGGCATGGAAGGCGGTATGGATGCTGCGAATATTCTTAAGCCAGCATTAGCAAGGGGCGAACTTCAGTGTATTGGAGCTACCACCCTTGATGAATACCGCAAGCACATCGAGCGCGATGCGGCTTTGGAACGTCGTTTCCAGCCAATTAAGATTGGTGAACCTTCAGTTGATGAAACGATTGAGATTTTACAAGGTTTGCGCGGTGCTTACGAGCAGCATCACAATTTAACAATATCTGATGAAGCATTAGTAGCAGCAGCTCAACTTTCTGATAGATATATCCAAGACCGCTTTCTACCAGATAAAGCTATCGATTTGATTGATGAAGCTGGTTCTCGCGTGCGTTTGCGTCATTCAATGGCTTCTAATGACCGCGATTTAAAACGTCAAATTACTGCTGTTGCTAAAGAGAAAAACGAAGCAGTTAAACTACAGGATTTTGACAAAGCTTCCGAACTCCGTGACAAAGAAATGGGGTTAGAAGTACAGCTTAAAGATACAGAATCTGGCGAACAGATTCAAAGGGCTGTAGTTGACGAGGAAGATATTGCCCAAATCGTAGCTTCTTGGACTGGGGTACCTGTCAACAAATTGACCGAATCCGAATCTGAGGTATTGCTGCACTTAGAAGATACTCTTCACCAAAGACTTATCGGACAAGAGCAAGCAGTTACAGCGGTAGCAAAAGCGATTCGTCGCGCTCGTGTCGGTTTGAAAAATCCCGACCGTCCAATTGCTAGCTTTATTTTCTCCGGGCCTACTGGAGTTGGTAAAACAGAATTAGCTAAATCCTTGGCTTCCTACTTCTTTGGTTCCGAGGAAAACATGATTCGCTTAGACATGTCCGAATTCATGGAGCGTCATACCGTTAGTAAATTAATCGGTTCACCTCCGGGATTTGTGGGATACGATGAAGGCGGACAATTAACCGAAGCCGTGCGCCGCAAGCCTTACACCGTATTGCTATTCGACGAAATCGAAAAAGCGCACCCAGACATATTTAATATGTTGCTGCAAATGTTGGATGACGGTCATCTTACCGATGCCAAAGGTCGGAAAGTAGACTTCAAGAATACCTTAATAATCTTGACCTCCAATATTGGCTCCAGAGTAATTGAGAAAGGTGGTGGTGGTTTAGGCTTCAATGTAGAAGACGAAGCAGAAGCTAACTACAACCGCATCAAAACCTTGGTCAACGAAGAACTCAAAAATTACTTCCGTCCCGAGTTCCTCAACCGTCTTGATGAAATCATCGTCTTTACTCAACTTCAGAAAGACGAAATCAAAGAAATTGCCGAAATCTTGCTCAAAGAAATTAGTACCCGTTTAGTTGAGAAAGAAATCACCTTGCAAATCAGCGAAAGCTTCAAAGAGTTAGTAGTGCAAGAAGGATACGACCCCAGCTACGGTGCTAGACCGCTACGTAGAGCAATAATGAACCTACTAGAAGATTCATTAGCAGAAGCAATGCTCTCAGGTCAGATAAAACAAGGTGATACAGCAGTAATAGACGTTGACGACGACGGACAAGTCAAGGTCATGAAATCGGAAAAATCCGAACTAGAGTTTGCTAATGTCAGCTAAAAGTTATACCAAAGTATATTTTGGTGTTAACATACTGATACGATTCCATTGTAAAAATAGAAACTTCCATATTTCCAGAGAGCGGGTTTTCAGCCCGTTCCGGGAAAGAAGGAATAGAAATACAGCAATGGGAGAAGCAGAGAATATACTTAAGCAAACTTTGTATGAAATGGTAATACTTCCTTTTCCCCCGGTAACGATACTGGGGGATTTTTATTTTTATAATTGGGTGGGGTGGAATTTTTGGTAAGGATTCAAGCTGCTATTCTTACTGGGGCTAATTTAACTGAAGCTGATTTAAATAAAGCCAGTTTGGCTGAATCTAGTTTGCACGAAGCGAATCTAACTAATGCAAAAATGAGTGAAACTAGTATTGGTTCTCCTTGTTTAACTGGAGCTAACTTGACTAACGTTGACTTGAGCAGTGCTTGGATTGATTTACCCGATGGAATAGATAATCCTAGAGTTGCTGGAGCGATATTTTGTAATACCATTATGCCTGATGGTACTAAGATAAAGAGTTTTTTCTAAATTTAATTACTTCATTGCTTAACAGTGCTAGATTGCTCTGCAAGAAAGCTCTACTTACACTTTGTTAAACCCAAACCACAATAACAAATTATTTACTCCTAACTGTTGACTGTTGACTCCTAACTGCTCACTGATAACTGCTCACTGATAACTGTTAACTGTTCACAACCCTGCAAACCATTCATAACCTTGGTCTTCCCAATAACCTTGAAATCTAGATAAACGACTAGTTAAAGTAACTCTTGTGACCCATTTACTTTGTTTATAACCAAGTTTAATTGGTGAAGCTAAACGTAAAGGGGCACCGTTATCAACTGGTAAAGGTTCGCCGTTTTTCTGATAAGCTAATAAAGTTTGTGGATGCAAAGTTGAAGCAATATCCCAACTTGAATAGTAACCGTCGGCGGATTTAAAATAAGCGTATTTAACATTTGATTTTGGTTGAGCTAAAGCTACAAGTTCTCGCAAACGAATACCACCCCATTGCACAATTGCAGCCCATCCTTCAACACATACGTGACGAATAATCATGGAAGTTAAAGGTAAATTTTTAATATCTTCCATGCTTAAACTAATCGGATTTTCTACTTCACCATCAATAATTAAACGAAACTTTTCTTGATTAATAATCGGTGTGCTTCTATATGTATTGACTATCAAAGCTGACCGTTCTATTTCACTAATAGAAAATTCCGGTACTGGTGTCTGAGGTTTTAATATTAAAGATTGAAAATTTTGATTTAATGGCTCGGAAAGGGTACCGACTAAATCTTCAAATAAAGGAGTACCGCAGCCACCTAAAAGTAAACTAATACTTGACAAACCAGATAACTGTAATAGTTGACGACGGGAAATATGTAGATTTGGCTTTTGATAACTCATTGAGAAAAACGTGGTGCTGTTCGGAAATAGTTTGAATGTATCATTATTTTATATATTTGAAGAAATTAAACAGAAATATTCAAAAACAGCTTGGGAAATTTAAGATGTTACAACAGACTTTGTAGGTTGCAATTATACGTGTAAACATGGCTAAGGGAAAACAAGTTTTATGGCTTCAGGTATGTGGTTTGGGGATGGTACAAGGTGCAATTGCTCTTAGCTGGGTAATTTACAACTTTTACTTACCCAAACTATTGGTGCAATTTGGTTTTTCTAAATCTTTGGCTATCAGCTTGCTAGTTTTAGAAAACGCTTTAGCTGTATTTATGGAACCTTTGATGGGTTCGCTTTCCGATAACAAACAACGTTGGGTTGCAAGTCGCTTCCCTTTTATTATGCTTGGAGTTTTGCTTTCTTCAGGTTTGTTTATTGCAATTCCATGCGTTGTTACCTTTGTTCCACCGACAACAGTATTGAAATTTATTTTGCCACCATTAGTAGTAGCTTGGGCTTTGGCAATGACTGTATTTCGCAGCCCGGTGCTGTCTCTATTGGGACGGTATGCAATGCCAAAAAGTTTACCAATGGCTGCCAGCGTACTTACATTAATTGGTGGAATAATCGGTTCATTTAGAATCGCTGCGAATGATTTGCTGCTTAGCTTCGGACCAGTTATAACATTTGCTTTTGGCTCTTTTGTACTGTTAGGGTCGGCAACAGTATTAAGATTTATTCATCCTCCACAAGTTGTATCCGATGAACCAGTTGATAAACATCAAGCAGAATCACCCCCACCGATATCTTTTCCAGCATTGGGGTCAATTTTTATTTTAGGTGGTAGTTTTGCTTGGGGTTATCGGACGTTACTCGATGGAGTGAGTAAATTTCTTAAACTCGATTTAAATACCGATAATATCCAGCTACAAATGGTTGCATTTGGTCTTTTAGCAGCTTTTGCAGCTTTACCTGCTGGTTTGATTGCAAAAAAAATTGGTAATCGTAAAGCTATGCTTGCTGGTACCGGTATAGTTGCCTTGTTAATGCTACTGTTACCTTTAGTTGGAGCAAATATAATACTTCTAGTTCCTTTAGCAATTAGCAGTAGTTTCATCTTAAACGGTACAGTTCCCTTTGCTTTAGAAATGGTTCCTCCTGATAGAGGAGGATTGGGTATAGGAATGCATTTTGGTGGTGTTGGATTAGCAATGAGTATTTTTGGTTCGGTATTTAATCAACCCCAAGCAATTTCACCACAACTTGCAGCTTTGATGAGTGCAGTAGCATTTGGCCTAGTTTTAGGATGTCTTGTTTACAGTAACTTTACTCATAAAAAGCAAAGTATAGTTTAATCAAAAACCTAACAAAGATAAAAATTCAACCATCAAAAGTAATGTAAATCCCTCTTCTTTAACAGTAACAAAATAAAACCCCAGAGCGATAAAAATATCAAAACCCATAAATAAACTGATAACTGTTAACTGATAACTGCTCACTGTTAAGTGTAATTATGGATTTTAATATTAAAGATAAAATTGCTGTCGTCACTGGTGGTGATTCTGGTATAGGTATTGCAACTGCAAAATTGTTAATTACCGAAGGAGTGAAAGTTGCTTTAATTGATAAAACTGATGACAAATTAAAGCTTGCTGCACAAGAAGTAGGGAAAATCGGTGAGGTAATGTACGTTCAAGCCGATTTAAGAGAACTCGTTCAAGTAGAAAATGCAAAAAGTCAGATATTACAGCGTTTTGGACGAGTTGATATTTTAGTTAACGCAGCCGGAATTACTGGAGCAACCGGGGATTTTCTGGAAATCACTGACGAAGAATGGCACAATACCATCGAAGTTGATTTAATGTCAGCGGTGCGGGTTTGTCGTGCTTTTATTCCATCAATGCGGGAATCCGGTTGGGGAAGAGTCGTTTTAATCAGTTCCGAAGATGCTTTACAACCTTATATAGATGAACTACCTTACTGTGCTGCAAAAGCTGGAGTTTTAAATTTAGCTAAGGGATTATCAAAAGCATATGCAAAAGATGGAGTCTTGATAAATTCAGTTTCCCCCGCATTTATCGCAACTCCTATGACAGACGCAATGATGAAACAGCAAGCAGAAGAGAAAGGGATTAGTTTTGAAGAAGCGATTTCCCAATTTTTGAAAAATGACCGTCCCCACCTCGAACTTCAACGTCGTGGAAAAGCGCAAGAAGTTGCTGCTGTGATTGCGTTTTTATGTTCTCAGCAAGCGAGTTTTGTTAATGGTTCTAATTATCGCGTTGATGGTGGTTCGGTTGCGAGTATTTAAATTATGGGGAATTGGGAATTGATAAATAGTAGGTTGGGTCAGACACGGAAATTAATTTGATTCGTAGCGATAATTTTTGAATCGTGTCGTAACCCAACATCAAAATTGCAAAAAACACAATTCATGTCAGTAGATTGACCGCTAAATTATTTCACCCCTCTCGTTAATAAGGAGAGGGGCAGGGGTGAGGTTAATTAAGCATTTATTAGAAATTAAAAATTTTTATATTTACAGCTACAAAAAATCGTTTGGTGTTACTTGATAACCGCCAAATTTTTCTAAATATGACAGAATAGAAGTG
>CAKZYM010000913.1 GCA_937884685.1 uncultured Calothrix sp. | reverse complement strand
GGATTTTTATTTAGTACCCATGAACTTGTGACAGTTAAGGTGCGGAATGTGGGTTATAAAGAAATGGTATAACTCTAAAACTCCTAACTCCTAACTCTTAACTCCTAACTCCTAACTGAATAAACCGTCTTTATTTACGACCGAAAGATGTCAGCAATTAAAGACGGTTTATTAAATATTTAATAGATTGATAAGAGTTGAAAATCAGAGTTTTTTTAATATAGGGTGAACCGGAATCGCAATATTAGAAACGCTTGTTACACAATGTACATCCTAAGTTGCTTCTATCTAGGCAGTATTCTTTGTCTGCTTTTCAAAAACCTCCAAATTCACTTATCGATAAACCCAAGGCGAAAATACAGTATTCTTTTCTAGGATGTAACAATCGATAAACCATTGCGATGTGATTAGAGTGGGAGGCACTAACTCCAATCGGAATTATTTTGTAAGAGTGTTAGCTTGTCTGTGCCTTATTTATTAAATTAGCACCCATATTTGAGAATTAAAAGCTTGTTTTACGGACTGTAATTCTTAGTAACTTTTCGCAATATTTGCTTAACTGTATTTATAAATTTAATAGTGAATGCTGTTTTCTTTATCCTATGAATTCATTCAGAATCAAAGCTAGAGAATTCCATGAGTTGAAAATTGCTCATACTATAAAATTAATTAAGACTTTGAACCCGTTCAAAATCCACAATCCAAAATTATCCCCTTCAACCTTTTATGCTGCGTCTTCCTGAAAATTTCCTTTCCTTTACCCAAACTCCTCATAGTGGTTACCACTGGGATGGTGGAGAGCGTCGTTTTTTTGAAGGTTGGTATTACCGAGTCACTCTACCCGAAGTTAATCAAACTTTTGCTTTCATGTATTCGATTGAAGACCCGATAGGTGAAAAGCCCCATAGTGGTGGTGCAGCACAAATTCTTGGCCCGAATGATGAATATTTGTGGCGAACTTTTCCTGATGTCAATAAATTTTGGGCAAAATCTGATGTATTGGCTTTGGGTCATTGGGGCAAAACTGATATAGAAAGTCAACCCCTCTATCTGCTTCCTGTAGAGTTTGAAAGCTACATTCAAGAAGGTTATCAAGCTACAACAAAATTAAATCAAGGAATAATTCGCGACCCAGGTAGCGGTAATTACTGTCGCTGGGAATATGAAATTGAGCCAGTATATTATTGGGGAAATAAAAGTAGTATTCAGCAGTCAACGGCAGGATGGATATCTTTTTTGCAGATTTTTGAGCCGGGATGGCAAATTTTGATGGCTCATGGTTTGGCTAGCGGTTGGATAGATTGGAATGGAAAACGTTACGAATTTACCAACGCACCCGCTTACAGTGAAAAAAATTGGGGAGGTGCTTTTCCAGAAAAATGGTTTTGGCTCAACTGTAATAGTTTTGATGACCAACCAGATTTAGCTTTAACCGCAGGAGGAGGTAGACGTGGTGTTTTGTGGTGGATGGAATCCGTGGCTATGATTGGCTTGCATTATCAAGGTAAATTTTACGAATTTGTACCTTGGAATTCACAAGTTGATTGGAGTATCGAACCTTGGGGAAAATGGGAAATGCATGCGAGAAATTCGCAATATGAAGTTAGTTTAACTGGAACTACCGATTTACCAGGAAAAGAATTGCGTGCCCCCACCGAAAATGGTTTAATATTTGCTTGTCGCGATACTATGCAAGGCAAATTAACTCTAGAATTGCGCGAATTAAATCGCGAATCACATAGTGTTGAATCCAGAATTATCCTGAAAGCAACCAGCAACCTATGTGGATTAGAGACAGGTGGTGGTCCCTGGGAAGATTCCTGGCATAGCGACTAGAAATGTTATTATAATATATATATTATTAAGATAATAATTGGGGCTGTAGCTCAGTTGGATAGAGCGAGCGCCTCCTAAGCGCTAGGTCGTAGGTTCGAGTCTTACCAGTCCCGTTTTACAAGACAGAAAATAAATATTTTGAATAAAGTATTTGAGTATACTTTCTATTTTTTGTATGAAACAGATAAAATTTCTGTTTAGGTCTAGGTCTAGTATTCCTGGTTGCTGCAATCATATAGGGAATGAATATAAACTAGTAGGTGATTAGACGGCGAACATTAATAGCATCTATTTGTCTGCACAGTTTAGTTGTGGTGCAATACAATACGTTTTCGCAGCTTAAACAATAGCCAAAAGCGCTTCTTATAAATAGCTAGCAATATACTTTTGGTTAAATTGCTCAAATAAAAAGGTCATTAAGGGGTGTAACCCCCTGTGGCTTTTTCCACAAAATAATTATATTTTGTTGGGACATATTAATTTTTAACAGCGCATACTTTACTGCGTTATTTTCATTTTTATAAAAAATTAGTGTCTAAATGTTTTAAGCGACAAATCCTTAAATAAAATGTTCTCCAAAGGAATTTCTTCTCGGTTAATGCTTGTCATTCTACCCCTAACCTTATTATGGGGTTACAAAAAAGTTCAAACTACATTTGTAGAACCACAAGCAATTTTGGTGTTAGGGGGTTCAACAGAAAGATTAGAACGAGAAAAGTTTACAGCTGACTTCGCTAAAAAATACCCTAACCTACCCATTTGGATTTCTGGAGGTAGTCCAGAAGGTGCAACAAAAAAAGTATTTATTAAAGCTGGAGTCAATCAAAAACGTTTGTACTTGGACTATCGAGCCAATAATACAGTCGAAAATTTTACAACTTTAGTAGACGACTTGAAAAAAAGAGGAATCAAGAAATTATATTTAGTAACTTCTGATTACCATATGCGTCGTGCTAGCGTAATAGGTGAAATTGTTTTAGGTAGTCGGGGAATTGATTTCAAAACAGTATCTGTTCCTTCAAAAAACAATTCCGAACCAGTAGGAAAATCAATTCGCGATGGTGTTCGCTCAATTTTATGGGTTGCAACTGGTTTGGGTGGTGGAGATAAATAAAGAGTGAGGGAGTGAGGGAGTGAGGGAGTGGGGGAGAGGTAATTGAATGGAGTTTTTGACCCAAAGTCTCAATAATTTTTTTTAAAGGGAATAGGGAATAGGCAGAAGAGCGTAACTAAAAATGCCTAATAGAAGTAATTCCTATTTACACTTTTGTATACTCATTACTGTATATCCCGTTCCCTATTCCTAAAGTAAGTAAAGACAATTAACACTCTCCCATCAGATGGCAGATTTTTCTAAGCGTAGGTAGTTTGGCTTGAAATGTTGTCCCATAACTGCCGATTTACCTCACGTTTACGGTGTTAAAGTTTTATACTTACTATCAATATTTTACAATAAATAATTACTTCAGATTTACGCTGCGACTTTTTCTTGTACTAATACAAAAGGCTGCACAATCAAAGTGTTGAATCGCTTTTCTCGCTGCATATTCCATTCTCCCATTTGAACTTCTGAGGGTTTGGAAATCAATGCTTCATCAATCCAATTTTGAACTGTGGAAGCTTTGTCACTAGCTATCGCTTCACCTACATCTAATAAATCCAATCCTGTTGCTACTATAATTACAGAATCTCTTTGTACGTGAGGAATTAACCATTCCCATTCTGCTTCATCAAGGTTTTCATCTAATTGCGCTCTTAAATCTTGATTTGTCATAACTCGTTATTTATTCTCCGATAATTAATATATAGCAGAATATATAAAAGTTATAAAGTTAGAGTTCAAAATATACATACTTTATGGTGATATTTTATCTTATAGCAATAATGCAAAATAGTTATCTAAATTAACCATTATTCGGGATATTTTTTTAGTTAGTATAATCGCACAAAAATTGGATGATTTCCGCTTGGGAAAACCGAATTTGCTTCCAGATTACTATTTATGCTCGTTTTTTTGCTCTTTACTTGCTACTTACTACTTACTACTCGCTACTTACTACTTACTACTTACTACTTAATAATGGTTGCCAATTTTCCGGTGATGGACTGCGGTTAATGCATTCACTTCAGCAACTCTTCCGGTGTGGACATTACTGTAAATCACCCAGTGGTCTCCACAATCCATACGACTGGTGATTTCACATTCCATATAAGCTAGAGCATCAGCTAAAATCGGAGATTCATTGGTTCGAGCGGGATATGTTTTAACTCCAGCAA
>CAKZYM010000912.1 GCA_937884685.1 uncultured Calothrix sp. | reverse complement strand
ATTTCCTAAATCATCAAATTCATCAAAGTCATCTAAATACTCAATGTTATTGCTGGTACTAGTACCAGTACCACTGCCACTATCAACTGCTTTCGCAATACTCTTTGTATCTTCATTATTAGTAACGAAATCTTCACTCCCAAACACCTCTTCAAACGCATCCAAGTCAAAACTGTCATCGCTTGACTTATTCGCTTGAGATACTGGAGATTCTTCAGAAAATTGTGAAGACTCTAAAAATTCAGAAGATTCTAGACTCGAAAAATCATCTTTCTGGTCAGATACTTCAGAAAAACTATCTGGGATATTTCCTAAATCCCTTGCTTCTGATGAAAAACTTTTAGCTTGACTATCATCTACTGAAAAATCATCGCTAAAAAAATTACTTGGCAAACTAAAGCTTTCACTATCTTCTGCTGGATTATCCTCAAAAAATACATCTTCCTCTTGCAAACTATTGCTAGGTGGTAATTCCGTTTGTGCAAATGGGTTTGGCTTGGGATTATTATCAACTTCTAAATTAGAAAAAGGAGAGTATTCTCCACCAGAAGACGATGATTCTTCTGTTGGCTGTTTTGAATTACTGTCCGAGATATCTTGTTGCCAAAAAGAAGGTAATTCCAGTTCGGATTTTGAGGCCCCTTCATCATTTTGATTAATATCCGTATTTTCTGCATCACTTTGAGCAAAAGGATTATCCTGACTCAAACTCTCTTGTTCAAAATTGGGTATAGCATTAAATATCTGACTATCCGAACCTATATCAAACGGACTTTTTGAAGCTGATTCATTTAATAAACCTGTAACTTCTTCTGGGTCAGAATTACTCTCAGAAGAAAAATCGAAGTTATTGCTATCCGAATCGCTGCTAACACTCAAATCAAAGAAATTGTCAGCTGAATCAGCAGAAGGTAATTCCTCTAAAGAAGAATCCGATGATAAGTTTATATCTTGTAGATCCTGGTTATCCTTGCTGCCATCATCATTTTGTATCTGAGCATCCGACGATTCAACTTGATAATGACTAATATTTTCCAGACCATTACGAGCAAAATTAAGCAGTTCTTCGTCTTCAGTTACAGTTAAAACTTTGTTATAAGCAACTTTAGCTACATCATACTTTTGTAAAACATAATATATGTGACCCTTTAATAAAAAAGCATTAGGGTCCTGAGTCATATGCTGCACTACCTGGTCAATAAGGGTAGCAGCTTCTTGATATTCTTGATTGACGTAGGCTTTATAAGCCTGCTGATACATTTGAGCGTAATCTATACTTGGTGCCATTTGTTGCCTCCCTTCGGTTATCCAGCCCACCGGGCACTCCGCAAAATTGCCATTTGGTCGAGTAATCTTAAATGCCGTTCTACTTCCGCATCTTTTGACCACTCGCCCTTTAAAAAAGGAGTCATAGTATCCGGTACGTTGGTAGGCGCACTTAGATGCTGTACATCAAGCCAATCCATACCCCCGATTTCTTCAACTGCCAAGCCCACTATCGTGTCTTGTTCTTCAATTGCAATTACTGAAATTTCTGCTCTATCCGTATTCAATGGAGTTGTGTCTCCAAGGAACTGACCTAAGTCGGCTACCCAAATTACTCGTCCGCGTAAATTTAGGGTACCCAAAAGTAAGGGAGAAGCATTAGGAATTGGGGTAATTCTATCGGGACTTAATTCAATTACCTCCTTAATGCCAGTTGCCGGAAGTGCAAACTCCTGATGCGAAGGAATGAAAAATCTTAAATGTAACTCACCGTCCTTACTCTCTACTTCCAATTCCGGACGGAACTCATCTTGTGGAGTACTTCCTAAAAAGTCCGGTTTGCTATCCATACCCTCACGCATCCTTATCCTCGCAGCAGTTGTTTGACTGTTCCGACCAATTCAGTTGGCTGAAACGGTTTGGCAATATAAGCATCTGCCCCTTGTTTCATTCCCCAGTAGCGGTCAAATTCTTCCCCTTTAGAAGAACACATCACTACCGGTACATTTTGAGTTTTTGGGTCAGACTTAAGCCGACGACAAACTTCATAACCATTCATTCGGGGCATGACAATATCTAAGACCACTAAATCGGGACAAATACTTTGAATTGTCTGTAGTGCCTCCAGTCCATCCGAAGCGTGAGTGACCGACAAGCCACTTGCTTTCAGGAGGTCTGTAATCATTTCCCTTTGCGCTATCGAATCTTCCACAATCAGAACTGTACTCATAAATATCTCATTACCTCCCGATGTAGATGTCCCCTACTTAGCGGAACATTCCCTAATCTCCCCGAATCATGTTGTATAAAAAAACTATTTATTCACAGATTTACAAGTGTATTTTGATAATTGGCTTAAATTCCAGTTCGTGATAATATTTTTTACCCTATATTTGCTTAAATCAACAAGTACTGCTTTCTATTTATTGACTTTTTACCCTCGCATTTATTCAGATATTTTTTGATTAGCAGCAGTAATTCAGTTGACTCAAAAGGCTTTGTTAAATAATCCGTAGCCCCAACCATATTCGCCCTAGCTCTATCGATATAGCTACTTTTAGCACTAAGCATAATAATCGGTACGAGCCGGAATGCGCTGGAGTGTCGTAACATTGCACAAAGTTGATAGCCATCTAAATCTGGCATCACAATATCGCATAAAATTAAATGTGGTTGGAGTTGAAAAACTCGATTGAGTGCCTCCAAGGGATTAGTAAAAGCGATTGCATTATAGCCTTGCGGTTGCAAAATAGACTGCACCGTTTCACAAATAGCTGCTGCATCATCAATACACACTATGGCTTTTATTGATGGATTTTCCTTACTATGCTGCATGCTCGAATGATTGTGAGTTGATGAAGCCGTATTACTCGCTACTATATGTATCAAACCCTGCTGTACGTAAGGATATATAGCTTTCGCCAGTGTCAAAACATCTCGATTAAGAAAACGAGCCAGCTGACGCAAAGAAGTTTTACCATCTGCCCAATGCTGTAATTTTTCTACGGTAGAAGAAGCTAAAGAAGAACGCAAACGCTCAACATTAGTTAATACTGGACATTGATCTGGAGACTGAATATAGGGATATAGCAGTTTCCACTCTTGCACCTGCTTGAAAACTTTATTGACTAGAGGAGCAATTTCTAAACTAGTCAATTGAGGAGTTAGCGGTTTATCCAACTCAAAAATAAAATTGCCTTCACGCAAACTCAATAAATCAAAAAGAGTTTCATGCACTAAACCATGAATGATACTACGAGCCTGAGTAGGATTAATGATATCTTGCTCTAAAAGTCTCCATAAATAGCCATACTCCGGTGCAGAAAACGATTTATCAGAATCATTTTTTGGAGGTGTTTCTTCTCCTTGCAAGTTAATTCGGTAATACCGCAAATAATCTCGAAGACGAAATACATTGCTATTAGCTTCTTGAGAGTAAACTATTTGACCTTTAAGAAAAAAAACAAACCAAGTCTGGGTTAATGATTTCTCAGTATAAGCTTCAACAAACAATAACCCCGTTCGCTGCCCCAACTCAATTAATTGCAGGATGCTGCGTATATCAATTTCACTTAAATTTCCCTGCATTTAGCAATTCGGCACTCCTTGTTGTCTAGTTTACATTCTTTGTTCATTGTGCCCAAGTTTTGCAACAGTTAACACTTCGCCATGAAATAATTAACCCAAATTTTATCTATAAACAATGCAAAACTAATCTAGGCAAGGATTTGAGCGATTTATTATTTTTTAATATTTCAATAAGAATTGGGGATGGGTAATTGGTAATGGGTAATGGGGTGACGGATAAGAGGAATGGGTGAGAAGTAAGATACCTGTTACTTATTACTTCCTACTCATTACTTACTACTTACTACTTATTACTCACTACTTGCTACTTGCTACTCGCTACTTGCTATTTGCTACTTGCTATTTACTACTTGCTACTTACTACTCCCTATTCCCTTAAAAATTAAGAAAAGTGTTGGTAATAATACGGTAGCCATCCCCAGCTTTATAAGTCCAGAATGTAGAGACGCGATGGAAATCTATTATAAATAACACTATGCGATTATTCAGGGCGCATATGAAATTTTCACTTATTTTCTAAAAGCTGATTTAAGGTGAAATAGGGCAAATAATTGCTTGTATCTATCGTATAAATTAACACTTATTCAAGTACATCAATAAGGGTTTGCGGTGTGCTGTATTTAGCTGAAGTACAAAAACAAAAGGGTGGCTTACTCGGTAGTGGAGCCAAAACCGAACTAAAACTGCTGGCTTGTCAAAAAAATGACCAGAGTTGGAATACGGTACCAGAAGAAGTAATTGCTGCTGAGGAAGCCAGTAAGTTAAATGATGGAGCGCTTGTATTAGCTGAACTGAACGCAACTCGTCAGGTGCAGCGACTGCAAGAAGCTGGTCGTCCGTTGGTAACTATTTTGCAGAATTTTTCCCGTCAGTTGGAAAAATTTAAACTCAAAGAGGAAGAAATAGACCAGTGGAAAGAATCGCTGACATTTCAAGGACAGGAAATCAGCCGTCGTGAAATGGAGTTGGAAGCACGGGAAGAAGAAGCACGACAAATCCAAGAAGAAGCGCAACATATAGACGCGAAAATTCAGGAAGTTGAAAGCTCTCGTCAAGAAGTTGAAAGTTCCCGTCAAGAAATTGAAAGCTTACAAGAAGAAATCACCCGCAGTCGTGAAGAGCTTGAAGGGGCTTGGGAGCAATTGCGCGGCGAACAGCGTCGCTTAGAGGAATTCCAGTCAGAAGTTCAGCCGGGAGCGGTTTTAGATGAAGAACAAGCTCGGGTAATTAGCGATTTATTAGAAAAACTCTCTAATAATATTGCTCAACCTGCAAGCGTTCGCGAGCATCTTGATAATGCATTTGAGATGGTTGAGAATCAGCAAGCTATTCTTAATCCCCATTGGGAACAGTTAGAACAGCAAAAAACCGAAGCGAACGAGCAGCAAGCTCAATTAGAGAGTTTATCTGGAGAACTTCGAGAAGCTAATTCTGATTTCGAGCAAATTGAAAATTCGCTCCAGGAACAAACAGCAGAACTGAAAATCAATACTGCAACTCTTGAGAGCAAGCAAGATTTTGTGCAGGTGTTACAAGAGCAATTGGAACAACACCAAAAGTTACAAGAGCAGCTTGATTCATGCAGTCAAACTCCTAATAGTTCTACTGAAGAAGATTTGACGTTAGATTTTGATGCGGAAGCTTTGAAATCTGTATCTACAGAAGAACTGTTAAAAACAATTGAAGATTTGCAGGAAAAGTTAAAAGTTGATTCTGTTTTTGTTGAAGAACAAGAGCAAGAACTTATCTATAAGCAGCAAACAATAGACGAACTGCAAGAAAAAATTAACTCAGCTTCTGAAGAAGAACGTAGCGCTATAGAAGAAGAATTGACAGATGAAAAAGACAGCTACCAGATGCTCAACGAAACTTTAGTTGGTCAGCGTCGTAGTTTAGTTGAGCGTCAAGAATCGCTCGAAATTCATCAAACTGTACTTTCTAAACGAAAGAAACAAGCAAGCGGACAAAGCCAAGTTGATTTTAGTCCGATATTAGAGCAAATAGAACAAGGACGACAAAAGTATTCCGAGCAGTTAGAAAAATTAGAAGCTGAAGTAGAGCAAATGCGTGATGGTATTCAACAAGCGCAGGAGACAATTACAGCCAAAACTGAAGAACGTGATACCAAACGTCAAACATTGCAAGCGATGGAAGAAAATTTATCTGCGCTGCAAACTGCAAATACTCAACTGTGGGCTAAAGTTAATCTTTATGAAGAAACACTCCAGCCAATACAGGATTCTCTGGAAAGTTTGCGACACAAATTGCAAGCTATCGCTGACTCTTTGACGCAAATACAGGAAACTGGCGATTATCAAGTACAAGCAATTACAGATATGCGCTCTTCTATTGAAAATTTAATTGCTCAATAAAAAAGGTTAAAGGTTAGAGGTTAAAAGAGGTCTAATAATTATAGGTTTGAGCATTCATGAATGTTCTAACACAGTTACGTAGTGCTATATCATTCATAAATGCTCTAACCCAATTACGTAGTGCTATTGTATATTATTTATTTTTCAAACAAATCCATTCACTTTCGACTACAGCTAAAATTCCTCCAGGAAATGGGTCAGTTTGCGAGCGATTGGGAGCGTTAATTAAAGCCACGAATTTTTCAATATGCTCAAAATTAGGGGAATTGGGCATTATTTTTTGTAAGACTTGACGTATAGCACGACGCTGTAATGCTAATGGAGCTTTCTGTAAGATTTTTCTATCTAAACGCAGCAGTGTCTTGCTAGAATTTTCTTGATCTATAACTTCAGCTTTTTCCCGCAACTCTTTAGCAGCTTGCTCTAAAAATTCAACTTCCGCTTGTAACAGTTCTGCCGTTCGAGCTAAATTCGACTCGACTTGCGGATTAAATTTTTCTTGTAATAATGGTATTAATTCTTGACGGATACGATTGCGAGCATACTTTAAATCTTGGTTTGTAGAATCTTCCCAAACTTGTAATTGAAAATCTTGACAAAACTCACCCGTTTGAGTCCGAGTCACTTCTAAGAGCGGACGTACAAGTATTATTTCATCATCAAGCGGACGCTGCCAAGTTAGAGCCTGCAAACCATCCGCACCACTACCACGCATCAAATTATAAACTAAAGTTTCTGCTCTATCCGTTGCGGTATGTCCAGTAATTATGCATTGATAGTTATTTTGATTGGCAATTTTCAGTAAAGCTTCATATCTCCAATTCCTTGCTGCGGCTTCACTTGACAGAGATTGAGAAGCAGTTTCTAAATAAAAAGGTATGTCCCAATTCTGTGAAATTTGTTTTACATAATTGGCATTTGCTTGCGAATCCTCGCGCCAACAATGGTCGCAATGAGCAATACCAATATACCATCCCCATTTAGGTTGTAAATCTAACATTAATTTAGATAGGCACAGAGAATCTTGTCCCCCAGAAACCGCAATTAACAACCTTTGATTGCGCTCTAATAAATTACGCAACCGGATAGTACGATGGATATTTGCATGTAAAGAAGTCCACACCATTTAAAGAGTTAGGAATTTTAGATTTTAGATTTTAGATTTTAGATTTTAGATTTTGGATTGAGAGTTAGGAGTTAGGAGTTAGG
>CAKZYM010000911.1 GCA_937884685.1 uncultured Calothrix sp. | reverse complement strand
CGAAAAATCAGTTAAGAGGAACCTGACTTCGCTATTAGATAACATATATTCAATTCTATTTGACGGATAAGTACTATCAATAGGTACGTAAGCTCCACCTGCTTTATATATAGCGAGAATTCCTATAATAAAATTGATATCGCGGTCTTTAAATATGCCAACAAATTCTCCTTTGTTTAATCCTAATTTACGCAGCATTACAGCTAGCTGATTAGCTTTTTCATTTAACTCTTGATAAGTTAATTTAGTTTTTTCATGAACTACAGCTATATTGTTTGGAGTTTTATCTACTTGTTGTTCAAACAAGTCATTTATTGTTTGTGTAATAGGATAATCTCTAACATTACTATTATATTCTTCCAATACCTTACGTTTATCGGAGTCATTTAGAACGCCAATCTCTGAAATATTAATATCAATATTATTGATAATACTTTCAATTACATTTATATAGTAATTACTGATTAATTTAATATTTTCATTATTAAAAATTAGATCACTATATTCTATTGAACCACTAATAATATCATTTTTAATGATAAAAGAAACAGTAATATCATTATTAAGCTTTGCTAAATTCGCTTTACTATGAATATTTTCTAATAAAACTACTATGTCAAAAATTGGACAACGATTCTGACTTTTAGGTAAGTTTAATAATTCAATAAACTCATCAAAACAATAGTCTTGATGGCTATAAGCTTTAATTACATTATCTCTTACTTGAATCAAATAATTTTTAAATGTAATTTCATTATTTAATTGAGTACGTAAGGGAACAATTGTATCATCATTTAAATAATCTAAATTTATGTTATCTATTTTTTTATAGACTGGTATTCCGACAATCAGGTCATTATTGCGAGTATACTTTTGCAGCAGTATCTTGAATGCTGATAAAAGTATTATATATACTAAAAAATGAGAACCTTTAGTTAACTTGATAATTTCTTGAGATAAGTATAACGGTAACTCAAAACTATGACTTTTATTTTTGTCACTATACTGTAGAGGCCTAACATAATCCTGTATTAAATTCGTTTCTGGTAATTCTCCCGAAAGTTTGTTTAACCAGTAGATTTTTTGAGAAAATAACTCTTGCGGTTCTAATGTATTAATCATAATTTTGACCTCATTTAAATTAGTGATTCTAGCAAAACAGGTATAGCGATATTAGTATTTACGGTTTGTTACTAAAAACTCACTTTAGGGCGCGTGACAGAAGAAAGATAGACAATATAAATCAATTACTATATTCAATGTCGCGTACCAACGATGATATTCAAAATCTGCTTACAAGCATTCATTAAAAGCTTCTTTAATAATTGAACAACCTTTTTGTAGCGTAGGCATATCAATTACCAAAGGAGGCAAAATTTTAATTACTGTACTATTTCTACCCGCTACTTCGACTATTAAACCTTTTTCAAAACAACGTGAAGTTATAGCTTTGGCAAAACTTTTACCGCCAAAGTTTTTAACATCAATACCCCAAATCATACCAATTCCACGTATTGCTATCTTATCACTCATTGGTGCAATTTGTTGAGTGAGATAACTTTTCAAGAAAAGCTCTTTTTCTTTGACATCCTGTTCAAGATTGATATTTCCTTTATATTCTAAAGCCGCTGTTGCTCCTATAAATGCTAATTGATTACCCCGAAAAGTACCATTATGCTCCCCCGGTTCCCATATATCCAATTCTGGCTTTATCAATAATAAGGACATTGGAAATCCATAACCACTAATAGATTTAGAAAGTGTTACCATGTCGGGAACAATATCTGCTCTTTCAAAAGAAAAGAAAGACCCCGTTCTATTACAACCAACTTGAATATCGTCGCAGATTAATAAAATATCATTGTCGTCACATAATTTTCTTAGTCTTTGCATCCATTCAATAGGAGCAACAACAACTCCACCTTCAGCTTGCACTGTTTCAAAGATTATTGCTGCTGGTTTTTCAATTCCAGAATTAACATCATTTAAAACTGACTCTATATATTCTATTGTGTCAAAACTTTCCATGAAACCATAGGGGTAAGGCATGAATGTGACATTATTTAATGTTCCGATTGTCCCCGCTCGGACTCCAGTATTACCAGTAATTGACAAGCTGCCTAAAGTCATTCCATGATATGCTCCCATAAAGGAGAATATACCTGTTCTTTGTTTTACTTTTCTCGCTAACTTTAAAGCTGCTTCAACAGCATTTGTTCCGGTCGGTCCGCAGAACTGTACGCGATAATCTAACTGTTTTGGATTAAGTATTACTTGATTGAACTGAGCTAAAAACTTCTCTTTAGCAGAAGTATACATATCTAAGCCGTGGGCTATTCCATCAGCATCTAAATAAGACATAATCTTTTGCTTTATGTAGTCATGATTATGCCCATAATTTAAAGCACCTGCTCCTGCAAAAAAATCTATATATTCTTTGCCTGATTCATCATAAACAATAGAACCTTTTGCCCGATGGAATATGGCAGGGAAACTACGACAATAGCTTCTAACGTTTGATTCACATTTTTCAAAAATATTCATGTAATTACTCTCGATTTTATTGTTATATTTAGCTACTTAGTTAAATTTATAAATAAATCATTAATTTCTTATCGTTAAGATACGTAATTTAAATAAGACTTATAAAAATTAAAAATTATTGGTGATGGTATTTTAAACACTAATCCCATCGCTAATAAAAAGTTATAGTATGAATTTTGAACTGGCATACCCTTCGTACTAGCAGATAGAGCATTCAAGCAACTTTTTTTACTGTGCCAATCAATATTAAAAGAAATTGACATATCTAAGCTTCTAACATGATGCAATGTTCCAGGAGGCATATATAAAATATCTCCAGGATTTACAATAAATTTGATTGGCCTAGCATTTTTGTATTCAGGATATTTACTAAAATCTGGATTTTCTGGATTCACATGAAACCACCGCCAGCCCTTGCGATAACAATATTTGGCATCTGATGGTAATAATATAGTAAATTGTTTGCGTCCAACAAGTTGAAAGAATATATTGTTAGTCAGAAGGCAATCAAAATGTAATGGAGTAATACTATTAGAACAACCTAAGAAAAACTGACAGTAACGCCACCATTTGTACCCATACCATTTCGGTAAATAATCTAAAGGAAATGGTTGAGCGTCTTTTATTAATGAAGGTATTAAGCTAAATAAAGGTAAGTCATGACAATATGGTGGTAAAGGATTATTGAAGGAATCAGTTTCATAATTTTCTATTAATTCTATATATTTCTCCATTGTGAGGCTACATACTTCAATTCCTTTATCGCTAAATTGTTTTGCATAAATATTTAGAGAAGGTGACAACTGTTTAAAGTATTGTAAAGACCATTTATCAAAGCTTTCCCAAGTTGGAATAACTCCGGAAATTATGACTGGTTTTCCAAGTTCAACATAATAAGAGGTAAATTCATCACTCGAAAGTTTATGTCTGCGCTCGATTTCACTTGAGACAATCATGGTCTAACCTTCTTTGAGTTTATTTTGATTGAGATATTGATAATAATTAACTTATCTCTTAAGTATGAGTTAACTAAATTTGCAAAAGTTCTACTCCTAATGTTTCTTTTTCTAATGTTGAAGTAATTAGTTGTTGTCTTGGTGTTGAAAATGTTAAGTCTTTGATTTTCACATTAGGATTAGTTATCATCTGTTGGAAAAACAGTTCAATATCTTGGAGTATCCCAGTAATAGTGTCAGTCTCAAATTTTCTAGAATCATAGGAGAAAGCTATTAATAACTCTTCATTTGGGTAGATAACTAAATTTAAAGGATAGTTATTTCTGTAATATATTTCTGAGTGCTGAAACTCTAGCTCTCCCTTCCAAGCTTTGAGAAATTCGCTGACTGGAAAATTTTCTAGTACGACAATACTATCAAATAAAGTTAAATTTCGTGGGACTTCACTCCATTGATGCGCTTCTATTAGTGGAGTATATTCATAATTTCGTACTTCAACTAATTGAAGTTGAAAACGCTGAAGCCACGATAATAATAACTGCTCTTTATTGACATTAACATGAATTGGTAAGGTATTAATAAACATACCAACCATGGACTCTACTCCTTGTAAATCTGCTGGTCGCCCAGTAACAGTACAGCCATACAATACGTTACTGCAACAAGAATAGCGACTGAGGAGAATAGCCCAAATACCGTTAATTATGGTAGCGAGGGTGAGGCGATGTTGTGTTGCAAAGGAATTTAACGCCTGTGTACTTGTTAATGATAACTGAATTATTTCCTCACTATACTTGACTTCTTGCGTAGACGTTTGGTCAATCCTTTCAATTTTTTCTATATAAGTCAGTGGAGTTGGTGCTTTGATACCTTTTAATGCTTGTCGCCAAAAACTCTCGGCTTTTGATATGTCTTGTTCCTCCAACCAGTCAATGTAGTCTCTAAAAGGACGAGTAGGTGCTAAAGTTATATGTTCATCTACACAAAGCTTTCCATAAGTTTCGGTAAATTCTTGTAATACTAATGAACCACCCCAACCATCCATAATTATGTGGTTAAAGCTCCAAATGTGTTTGTAACTTTCATCATCAGTACGAATTAAAGTATGACGCATCAAACATGGCTGAGAAAAGTCAAAACTTTTTTGGCGATCGCTAACTAGAAAAGATTCAAATTGCTTTTGTTGTTCAACTGAATCCATCTCCGACCAGTCATATAAACTCACAGGTACTTTTACTTGAGCGTAGACAATTTGTAGGGGAGTATCAACGTCTTCCCAATAAAAACCAGTGCGTAAAATGGGATGCCGATCTATGACAATTTGCCAAGCTTTTTCAAATAGCTCTACCTTGAGCTTCCCCCGTACAGTATGAATATGTTGGAAAAAATACAAGGGCATTTCACTATCGTACAAACAATGGAATAGCATGCCGTTTTGTACGGGGGTGACTGGGTAGATGTCTTCAATGTTGTTGGTTTTCATTCGCTTGATTCTAATTCTTTTGATTAAGCTTCAACAGTAAATTATCTAATTGTTGTTGGTTTAATTTAGCTCTTGAAAAGTCAGAAGGCGTATATCTTTCTGCTTCAACTGACTGAATATGAATGATGAGAGAACGAAGTTCTGCTATGAAGCTATTAGCCAAGCTTTCAACTGTTTCTCGACGGTGAATTGCCGTACTATATTTCCAGTGCAGTTGCAATTGTTCTTGGACTATTATTCCCTCAATCTCTAACAAATAAGTTCTATTAGTGGGTGTACTAACGCTGATTCCTGGAGAATCATCAGGTAGACTAAATAAAGAGGATTTGGCAATCATTTGGTCATCTTGACCTAGGTAGGCAAAACCTACTTCACTTTGAGTCAGAGTTTGTAGTTTAGAAGAAATTTCTAGATCGCTGCTTGAATACTTTAGTATGTTATAGCCGATACCGCCACTCGGCGCACTACGCAAATACTCTTTTACTGCTATTAATGCATCTCCTGGTTCAGAAGATTTTGTGATATCTAATACAGCTGGGAAATTAGTTGTAAACGAACCAATTGTACGGGATAGATTAACATCTTTAAAAGTTTTCTCCCTAGCATTGCTTCTGATATCCAAGCGTAGTTTTGGTTCACCCGTCCATTTGCCAAAAGCTTGTACTAAAGCTGTGAGCAATACATCTTCAATTTTAGTATTATAAGCTTCGTGAATTTCCTCTACTAAAGCTTTTGTCTCCTGTTTACTTAGACTAACTGATACAGTATCTGTATTCGCTGCTGTATTATCACCTGTTGAATAGTCAACGGGTAAGTGGCTGAAGGTTTTTTGCATTTCTTGAAGCCAATAGTCTTGCTCCCGCATAATTTTTGCAGACTGAGCATATTTCTGTAAAAATTGTGTCCACTGAATATAGGAGCTAGTACTATCTGGCAAATCTATTGCTTGACCCTGAGATATTTGCTGATATGCTGTTTGTAAGTCTTCTAGCAAAATTTGCCAAGATATACGATCCACTATCAATTCGTGAATGATTATGAGCAAGCAACTCTTTTGTGACGCTCCCAAGTCGAAGTAAGCATACTTTATCAGTGGTTGCTCAAATAAGTTTAAACTTGCCTCTAATTCTGCTGCTACAGATTCTATCGTCAGTTTTTGCTCGGTTTCTGATAGTGATGATAAATCTACTCGTCTTAATTCAAGAGGAGCAACGGCATCGGTATCAATCTGCTGCCAGTTCGATTCTGCTTGGCTAAAGCCCAGGCGAAATACATCATGGTGTTGAATCAAATACTGTAAAGCTTGTTCTAGTAAATCGCAATCGCATATTGGCTGTATTTCTAGTAATAAAGACTGGTTGCACCGATGTGGATTGTGCTGATTTTGAGCGAAAAAGTGGTGTTGAATTGGTGTAAGATGAAAGGTTTTTGTTTGTAGCTCCCCCTCTGGTTGGATAGCTGGAGTAAGAGCCAAATCTGTTGCTAATTCTGCAATTGTTTGATGGTGAAAAAACTGTTGAGAAGTTAACTCTAAACCTGCTTTGCTGGCTTGGGCAGCAATTTGAATCGTGTTGATTGAATTTCCGCCCAACTCAAAGAAGTTGTCATAGATGCCTATTTTGTCAATTCCGATAATTTCCTGCCAAATATCAGCCAGCAGTTGCTCGATTTCAGTTTCGGGAGCAACATAGTCATTACCTAAATTAGGACGAGGATGTTTTACTTTGGAAAAATTAACTGAAGCTAATTTTTCTTCTGTAAGCCCTAATTGCTGCTGCCAATACTCAAAAGAGTTAGTTTGTTTAATTAAAACTGGTAAGTCTCGGGTTGAGACAGCAACATGAGGCAGCTTACTTCCCAGAATACGATTAAAAGCATCAACACCTTCTTGAGGTAAGATGCCTTTTTTAAGCATCTCATCGTGCTGTTGTTGCATTTTATCGGGTACTTCCATTTCCACTGCAAACCCGACTTCTTGCCAAGTATCCCAGCTAATTGAGGTTGTTAATCGCTCCGATGTAGAAGTATGACTTAGAGCATGAGCATCCAGAAAAGCATTAGCTGCACAATAATCTATTTGTCCAAATTCTGGGAGAATTTGGACAAATAGGTTATTGTGAAGATAATGCTTTTCTGGATGCTCTTGCTCTAAGTCATACTTCTACATAGGGGCG
>CAKZYM010000910.1 GCA_937884685.1 uncultured Calothrix sp. | reverse complement strand
TGCTTTTGCTTCTAATGCTCGATACTCAGCTTGAGCTTTTAATCCAGTGAATACTTTAGGTAAAATTAAACCAACAATAACTAATCCTGCAAATATATATGCTTTTTTAGATTTTCTAAAATTGATTAAATCTAGTAAATAATTGACGTATCCCGATTTATTTATATTTTGTCTTTCATGAAAATATACTCCAGCAAGAATTAACCCAATACCAAGTAGGATAACAAGCCAACCCCACTGTAATTGAATCGAGTTAACAGTAGCATCAGCTAAACCTCTGAATGGATTACCTTCTAACTCCGATTCCATGCTCGATTTAATCTCAGATAATTTCCATTGAAAACCGAGAAAACCAAGAATTGTCACACCTAATGAAGCAAGAGCAGTCCACCATAAGTATCTAAATTCATGTTTTACTACTAGAAAGATAGAAATAGCAGATGATATTAATAAAATTACCCCGTCACCGTTTCCATTATGAAAATAGTTGAGAGTACCAATAATAGGAGCGCTAATAATAGGACAAAAAACTCCTATTGCTAACAAAACTGAACCTGCAATTACTGATGCTTTGGCAATTTTAACAGATTCTATATCATTTAAATTAATAGTTTTATCGTTAACAGTAATAGATATATTATGAGAATTGGGTTTTGAAGAGGTTGCTATAGCATGTGTAGAATAACTTTGCTCCGATAAATTTATTTCTTTTGACCATACAGGAAAATCACTGCTACGTTGTTTTGCATAAATATGAATTTTATTGATTAATGTAGACTTTAGCATGACAATTTCTCTACGAACTAAAGTTACACAAGCCTCACTAGGAATATCATCTGACTCCAGCATTACATTTAAGCTATTTTCTTTCAAGTTAGTTTTTGCAGTAACATTCTTAGATTGTAGAGATTGATTTAGAAGTGATGAGATAGCATTTGTATCTCCAAGCTTTGCTTGCTCTTTTAAATCTTCTTTTGAATTTTGAGTTTGAGTTACTATCTCAAATTGATTAGCATTTAAAATTAAATCTTGACTCCAGGCTGGAAAATCCTCTTCTATCTTTTTTGCAAATATTTTTACTCTCTCAATTGATATAATCTTCAATCCAGTTAAACCTTTACGAATAGACTCTACCAGAGCTTTTTGGTTTGGAGTTTCATCAAAGAGTAACATGATTTGTAAACATGAATCTTTTATTGTTGCTTTAGCTGTTATTCCCTTTGGTTGTAATTGCCGATTCATTAAAGATGCTATAGCTTGAGCATCACCTTGTTTGGCTAGCTCTAAAATATTTTGCTGTGACATTACTAGTTAAACTAAATTTTGAAAAAGTATTTATAAATTTAATATTCCCGATTTTAAGGAAGAAGAAACATTGTTTATTATATTTCAGCGAAATTACTAGCTTTACCGTGTTTTCACTTGAATGAAATAATCACGCAATCAGAAATAACCGTAATTTTAAAAGTTTGATAAATCAATTAACTATTGACAGCGAACGCAATCTTTACCTCCACTAGATGCAGATTGACTGCATACTCCACAATGAGGACAAATAAAATCATTGTGGTTGTCTTTCATCCAGCAAGGAACGCTAAGAACATCTCTACCAAAAGTTCTTTCTACCCATCCTGGTTGACGATTTTCTCCTTCTGCTTTTGATGTCTGAATATAAGCATATTTTTCGTTACAATTTCCGCAGGAGCGAGTACCCCAAGAAATATCGCAATTGCTGCATTCACAACTGAAACATTGACTATCTAAAACTGTTACACTACCTTCTGTATGACAAACTGGACATATTTGTAATGGTTTGATTAGTTCAGCAGCCTGAGATGGTAATTTTTTGATTTCTTCTAGCTTTTCAACTTCTCCTTTGTATTTAGTGCCACGAGATTTTAACTGATTTATTGAGTTTTGAAGACTAGTACTAAAAAACTGTTCTTCTTCTGGGGAGGGTAAGTACAAAACTCGAATTTGATTAGATTTATTTTCTTTTTCTAGCCAATCTGTATTTTGCAGTAAATTATCTGAAATATTAATTTCAATAGTAGGTGGATATGATTGATATCGTTGACTGTTCAACCACCAATTAATTGCACGAGCTAATCTTTCCAGGCTAATGATATCGAGGGGATTTACTGGTAAAATTGATATCAAATCTTCTTGAGGAAGTCTATCATTACCAATATTGTTTATCTTTCTTTGAATGTGTAATGGTAATTTTTTTCTTTCTTCTTCTGTTCCAGGATAAAGAATGATGGTTTGATGTTCGTTGCTATTTTTTATATTTTGAGAAAAACTTTCAAGGATAAATGTGATTGTTTCGGGGTTATCAGTAGCGGTAAGGTTTGCTAATATCGGTACTAAACGCAAATCTTGAATTCCATCTGACTTCAGTAAAAACGAACCATCTTCAAGCCAGCTTAAGTATACTTTTCCTAATGCTCCTTGAAAGAAAATTTCTTTACTACCACGTATAGGAATTTGATTATCAACAGCTTCAAAACCAAATCCTTTATTATCATCACTCCCGTCTCCGGTTAAAGCCAATCCGATTAGGAGAATACAAAAGGACTCAAATCCTCGTAAAAGCTTTTGATTATCCTCAAGGACTTGATAAGAGTTTTTGATTTGTCCGCTATTTATTCGACTCCATTCTCTCCATAATAAATCAACATAACGGTAGTGCTGGTCATTAACTAAAATATTAGTCCTCTTGAGGGTATTCCCTACTACAGTCCGTTGTGGAATCGCTTTGTATAATTCGGTTCCTATTAAGCCTTGTAATTTATATTTTAATTGTGACAATTCTTGTAATGTTGCTTGCGCTTTCTTCAATTCTGCTGTTCCATCGCAATAATTTCCCCATAGCGTAAAAATACGTTCTTGATTTCTCCAGTGAATATCGTTAGTTGTTCCCGATAAATATTCAGCGTCTTCAAATTGTTGTTGTAGAGCTTTTACTTGTTGAATACGCTGTCTTATATATATTAATAAGTTATCAATAAGTTTTACAGTGACTTTGTTTTCGTAAATATCTAATAACTCTTCTTTGACCATACTAAGAATTCGTTTGGGAACTACAGAGCAAAAAGTTCGCCTTTCCCAATCTTCTGTATGAGAAGATAGAAATTCAGCAGCATGGGGAGAAATCCTTTGAGCGCGAGAAACTGGTAATCTCTCGGTTTCCATTTTCAAATAGCTTCGAGGACGACGACAAACTTCTTCAATA
>CAKZYM010000909.1 GCA_937884685.1 uncultured Calothrix sp. | reverse complement strand
AGCTCGACAAGCATATTCCCCCTCAGCTTCACTGGGTAAGCGGTATGTTCTTCCGGTTATCTCAGTTAATTTTCTGCAAAATTCAATAGCTTCATTCCAAGTTACATAATTTACAGGGTGTTTATCTCCTCTAAAAGAAGAAGGATTTTTACCCATAATTGCTTCATACTGTGCTTGGGTAATTGCAAATTTACCCATGAAAAAGGGTTTGACAGTAACTTTATGCTGAGGACTTTCGTTTTCGTATCGTCCCTCTTCATTCAGTGGTGAACCCATAAGGAATTCACCACCGGGAATTTGTGCCATTTCTAAGGTGACACCGTTACCTAAATTTTCAGTGAAGTACTTGGCATTAAGAAGTTGACGCTTGATGATGTTTCCACTTGAATCAAGTGTTATCACTTTACTATATGATTTGTAAACACTAATAAAAAAAATACCACCAGCAAAACTAAGAATTTCAAGTGCTTTTCGACGCGATAAGCTATTAAGTATATTTGATTTATATTGAGACACTATTATGAATATCTATAATTTAAATTAAAAATTTAGTATAAGTATCTAATTAAGGATTTGACCATTGTTAAACTACTGATTTTAATTTATGTAGAGAAATTTTTTAATAGCTCCATTCCCACTTTAAAATGAATTTTAAGGTCAATATACTAAGTACGTTAAAACGCACTAAAAAATTTATTCAGTCGTCTTGAGACGACTTTGGCTATGAGCCTAGGAATTCATTCCTAGGCTTTAAAATACTCCCTACAACCTCGGGTCTACCGCTTCACTCTCCAAAGCCAAAACTCCAAATACACACTCGTGAACCCGTCGTAACGGAGAATCTTTGACAAACCTCTCCAATGCTTCCACACCCAAAGCAAATTCTCGCATTGCTAAAGAACGTTTTAAAGATAATCCCCGCTTTCTCAATCTTCCCAAATTCTCCTCAGTAGTATATTCCGCTCCGTAAATTATTCGTAGATATTCCTTACCCCGACATTTCACCGCTGGTTGTAAAATTCCTCGTTTACCATTAACAATAAATTCCAACGGTTTAACAACCATCCCCTCACCACCTTTATTTGTCATTTCCTCCCACCAATGAGTTGCTTCTGCTTCGCTGCTGGGGTCGTTTAAATCTATAATTTTATGATTAGTTGCCATTAATAGTTCGGGATTGGCTGTTTCTAAAAACGCAGCTTATTCCATGTGCCAGAAATGATTTTTGTCGGTATGTACTGCACCTTCTGTAGCTAAAATATGAAATGGTGCGAGTTTGATATCGGAAATATCGTTAACTTCCCAACAGTAGCGACGGTAAGCGTCTACATATTGATTTGCCATTTGTTGACGCTGTTGAAATTTACTTAGTAATGAGTCAACTGCAACACCATTTTGACTGGCTTGAACAAGTATATTTATGGTATTATTTAAAGCTGGTCGAGCAGCCGCACCTACTGCTGCATATTGATTTCTGATTAATCCCTGAGCTTTAGCAGACCAAGGCATCAGTTCGCAATCGAGACATACCCAATCGGTATTTAATCTTGACCAAAAATCACTTTCAGAAAGAGCATTATTAACTCGTTGTAAAAATTCCGTTTCTAATTCCGAATTATTAAAAAAGCGTCTTCCAGTACGAGTATAACAAATCCCGATTCCTTCATTAACAATTCCGAATTTTCTTTTAACAGCTTCCTCATTGCGACACACAATAACTACCGCTCGCGAACCCATGTGTTTTTCTTCGCAAATTACTTCAGTAACTCCTTGGTTTTTATAATAAGCAAAAGCTTGTTTCGGATGTTCCAAATATCCCGGTAACTGAGAAGTTTCTACGGGAGACATAGTAGGAGGAAGATAAATCAACCATTTGGGATTTGCAGCAAACCGACTCATCACTTCCAAAGCTGCTATCGAATTTTCTTCCCGGATGGTAATCTTATTTTGCAGACGGACATTAATAATCCGCTTACCTAAAACATCATTAATATCTAAAACGTCATCTAACTGCTGTTGAGAACTGATTCTCGCACCGGTACTATTCCCTAAAGGTTTCACGGGTTCGCAATAAACCTTCGCAGCATCGACACTAACCAATTCTCCTTCCGGATATCTTAAAGCAGTTAACTTACCACCGAAAACACAACCAGTATCAATATCAATCGTATTATTCAACCATTCCGCTTCCGGTACGGGAGTATGTCCGTAAACCACCATCGCTTCACCCCGGTATTCAGCGGCCCAATTGTAGCGGACGGGTAGACCAAATTCATCGATTTCCCCGGTAGTTTCACCATAAAGCGCAAAACTCCGCACCTTACCAGAACCCCTTCCCTGCATCTCTTCTCTCATTCCAGCGTGAGCAACTACCAACTTTCCATCATCGAGGACAAAATGACTTACCAAAGAATCAATAAATTGCTCAACTTCTTTGAGAAAAGGTTCGCGTACTTCTGGTGATAAAGCTTCAATTTCGGCAACAGTTTGCTCTAAACCGTGATTAATCTTAACTTTTTTACCGCGAATTTGTCGTAAAAGCTTATGTTCGTGATTTCCCGGAACGCAAATAGCAGCACCCGCTTCTACCATGTCTTTGACAAGTTTTACAGTATCCAGAATTCGGGGACCTCTATCTACTAAGTCACCGAGGAATAATGCTTTTCTTCCTTCGGGATGGAAGTAAAGAGAGGAGGGGGAAGTGGCAGAGGGGAGAGAATTATTATTGTTAACTAATAACTGATCACTGTTAACTGATAACTGTATGTCGCTATCGCGACACGCTTCGCTAACACTGTTAACTGACTTTTGATATCCTAATTTTTCTAATAATAATTCCAGTTCGTCGCAGCAACCGTGAATATCACCGATAATATCAAATGGCCCGTGTTCGTGCTTGCGATTGTTCCATAATGGTTGACGGTGGATTTCAACAGCTTCAATTTCTTCAATAGAATTAAGCACGTAAACATAGCGAAAACCTTCTTTTTGTAAACCTCTTAAAGAGCGTCTCAAATTTTGCACGTGACGCTGAACTACATAAGAACCGAATTGTCTATCGGGACGCTGTTGATTGCGTTGATGACAGATATGTTCGGGTAAGTTTAAAACAATCGCAACGGGTAAACAATGATATTCTCTAGCTAAATTTACATAATATTTTCGGTCTTCTCTTTGAACGTTGGTTGCGTCAATTACCGTGAGTTTGGCTGCTGCTAAGCGCTTATGAGCGATGTAGTGAAGTAGGTCGAAAGCGTCCTTGGAAGCTGCTTGGCTATTTTCATCGTTGGACACCAATCCGCGACAAAAATCGGAAGATAAGACTTCAAAAGGTTGAAAATGTTTTTTAGCAAAGCTTGATTTACCGGAACCGGATGCACCGATGAGCGTTACTAGTGATAGTTCGGGGATAGTTATTTTCATAGTTTGTTTGTTTAGAATAATAGGGAATAAAGTCGAAAATAGCCTTGAGACAGGATTTATAGAGGGTTTTAGGTATTAGGGAAGCCTCTTCCTTGCAACCAATTTTCTTTTTCAATTAAGTTAATAATAGCTTTACGAATCGAAGAGGCTTGATAATTCTTCACAATGATATCTGGTAAGGTCGCAAACTCTTCATCCGTCCAATCAAGATTATTTACATTATCAAAAAAATATTTTTCGCTCCAAATATTTAAACTAATATTTGTATCATTGGAAAAATATATGATGGCATTACAATATTCTTCACTAAATCTTTTATCTAATTCAATATTATATTCATCAAGTTCGAGCCAAATTCTGTATTTATGTATCCAATTGTGCATTACTATACCTTTAATCTAAGAAAATATATTTTTTTAATTAAGTAGTGTTTGTATTGCAAAAGATATGATTATTTTCTGTTATAAATAGATTAATTAAATTCAATTTTCTTCTTTTTCATA
>CAKZYM010000908.1 GCA_937884685.1 uncultured Calothrix sp. | reverse complement strand
GATACAAGTCAATCAGTTATTGAATTAGTTCAAAGTATTAAAGAAGCAGGTACGGGAATATTAGCAATATTTCATGACCCAGAATTAATTGCAGTTCTTGCAGATGATATTGTCACTGTTGAGTCGAGTTGAATTATTTTTACAAATTATCAATTACCAATTATCAATTACCAGTTATTCTAATTTCTTGAGATGAAAACCTATATTACTAACGCTCGCTTAATTACAATGAATCAAGTAATTGAAGACGCAGCATTATTAATTGAAGATGGACATATTGCTGCTATCAATCCTGAATCTACTAATAATGTCAATTCAATTTCTCTAAATAATCAATATCTACTACCCGGATTAGTTGACTTACATTGCGATGCGATTGAAACAGAAATCGAACCGCGTTCTAATGCTTTCTTTCCCGTTGATTTTGCAGTTGCTCAAGTAGACCGAATTAATGCTGGTGTAGGAATTACCACT
This sequence comes from uncultured Calothrix sp., assembly GCA_937884685.1. Taxonomy (GTDB): domain Bacteria; phylum Cyanobacteriota; class Cyanobacteriia; order Cyanobacteriales; family Nostocaceae; genus Rivularia. The sequence continues at coordinate 1,605 of CAKZYM010000908.1, read as the reverse complement.
CCTTTTCATGCAATTTCTTTTTCTCATGAAGAGTTCGGGGTTCGTAACAACGAAATAGCCACTCAGATTGTACATGCTCTACATGATTATCAACCCCAACATCTCGTAAACAATCAAGTTCACTGTCGCTATGAAATTACCGACCCTACAGGCTTACCAATTCTGATTAATTTATTAGAAGAAAACGCAATTCATTTAATTTCCTTGATGGATCATACTCCCGGACAAGGACAGTTTAAAAGTTTGCAGGCTTTTCAAGATTATTTAACTAACAACCATAACAGAACAGTAGCCGAAGCCCAGACAATAGCTGCTAGAAAAGTTGAGCAGGGAGGTTATGCTCTCGAACGTGTTAAAACCTTGATATCCAAAGCTTTATCTAAGGGTATTCAAATTGCTAGCCATGATGATGATAACCCAGAAAGAATTATCAGCATGGAAGAATTAGGAGTACACATCAGCGAATTTCCGATTAACTTGGAAACCGCAATTGCAGCCCAAAAAAGTGGTTTGATGACTGTATTTGGTGCCCCTAATTTACTCCGAGGTCAAAGCCAAAGTGGTTCCATAAAAGCGATTGATGCCATCAAAAATCAAGTCTGTGATGCTCTTTGTGGTGATTATTCTCCAGCAAGTTTACTAGCAGCAGCATTTCGGATTCCAGAGTTAGAAGATTGGTCGTTACCCGAAGCTATAAAACTTGTGACCAGCAATCCTGCAAAAGCTGCAAATCTGATGGATAGAGGTGAAATTGCTGTAGGTAAACGAGCCGATTTAATCGCTGTAAAACATGATAATAGCTTTCCTCAAGTGACAACAACTTGGGTTGATGGACGAATTGTTTATCAATGTCATTATTTGAAATGAACTCCATCAAAATGGGAATTGCCATGATTCCTGACAGTAAAACCCTGCAAGCAATCGTCAATTTACAACAGCAAGTTAGTGTTATTTGTCCATTACAACCAACTTTGGCAGAAGATATTAACTTACCTCACATGACTTTATTGCAAGGAAGATTTAGTCATATAGCTGCGGTTCGTGAGTTGATATACGATTTACAAAAATACTTGCAACAGATATATCTTAAACAGCCAGAAGCCTTCAACTTTCATCAACTTAAATGTATTTACAAAGCTCCCGGCTGGTATTTTCTCCAACCAAATCCCGATACCATCGGTCATCAAGCACATCAAATCTGTTTTAATGCTCTTAAAAATATCATGGTGCTTTTAGAGTGCGATCGCCAAAAAAATATGTCTGGGTACACCACCTCAGAAACAAGTAATTATAAACAATATGGCTATCGATATATTGAGCAAGACTTCTGTCCGCATTTTACACTCGGTCAAACATTAAATCGCTCTGCTTCAGGAAAAATAGATTTATGGATGCAATCAACACAGCAAATAAATATTAAAGGTAGATTTGAAAGAATTACTCTGTATAAAGTTGGTGATTTTGGCAGCCATAGTCAGAGTTTGATGGATTTAAAAATTGGAGTTTAAGCTAAGTAGTCACGCAAAACTAAACAGTTGGGAAAAAAGAATCAGCCAAAACCAATGCAGCAGAAATTATAAACCAAAAAAAGTTGCTGCAACCCCA
>CAKZYM010000907.1 GCA_937884685.1 uncultured Calothrix sp. | reverse complement strand
TGGTAACAGCTACGGCAAATTTGACCGTGAAGGCAAAAAACTTTTTATCGGCAAGATGGAAGCGATGATGGAGCGCTATCGGGTATTTATGAAGCGCTTCGAGTTATCTGAAGATTTTATGGCACAAATGACAGTTGAGCAATTAAAAACTCAATTAAATCAGTTTGGGGTTACTCCTCAACAAATGTTTGACCAAATGAATATGACTTTAGAGCGGATGAAAGCTGATTTAGAAAAAAACCCTTAGATAAAGTTAACTAGTTAAGAGTTGAAAGATAAAACTCGTAGCTCCTAACTATTAACTCCATCATTTTTAACAAATTATCAGAAACTATTTTGCCTTGGGACGCTTAAATGCTGAAGGTGATTTAAATTTTTGTGAGGGTACACCTTTAAGCGCGTTTACCATAAATTCACGCCAAATTGGTGCTACATCGCTACCACCTGTAGCTCCTCTTGACAATTGTCTGTTGTCATCCCTACCAACCCAAACAGCAGTAGTTAACTGAGGTACTGTACCAACAAACCATATATCTTTCTCTGAAGATGTGGTTCCCGTTTTACCTGCTGCTGGACGACCCAAAGCAGCATTTTTACCAGTACCGCTAGAAATTACGGTTTGCATTATGTTGATTGTGGAAGCTGCGGCCCAAGAATCTAATACTAATTTTGGCTTGGGTGTATTATCCAACAAAACATTACCGCTACTGTCAGTAACGCGAGCAATTACTGTTGTTGGTGATTGCCAGCCATAATTAGCAAAAGTAGCATAAGCAGAAGCCATTTCTAAAGGTGTAACTCCAATAGCACCCAAAGGTAGAGAAGTTACGGGTTCCATCGGACTCATGATACCTAAAGTTCGGCTAGTTTCAACTACCTTATTCATACCGATAGCTTTACCAACCTTAATTACGGGAATGTTTCGAGACAGCTTGAGAGCGTGACGAATTGACATTGCACCGCCAAAACTGTTGTCATAGTTACGAGGTCTATACCAACCGCTACCGTCTCGATAGCTGACTGCGGTATCGTAGACAATTGAATTCGGAGTATATTTACCAGTGGCAAATGCAGCATAGTAAACAAAAGGTTTAAAAGCAGAACCGGGCTGTCTTTGAGCTTGGGTACCGCGATTAAATTCGCTCTTCTTGGAATCTACACCACCAACTAATGCTTTCACATAATGAGTTCTAGGGTCTATGGCAACCAAAGCAATATGGTTTTTGTACTAACCGCGTCTCAAAAGCCGATAATGCCATCTTTTAACAACACTCTCAGCCATCTTCTGGAAATTAATATCGACGGTAGTTTGTACCCGCATACCGCCTTTTAACAAAGCATCGCGACCAAATTTCTTGGCTAATTCTCGCGAAACTTCGTTTGTTATGTAAGGTAAAGCGCTACCTCCGAAAGACCTAATTTTACCTAGCTTAATTTCTTCTTTTATTGCGTCATCGTGTTCTTTTTGACTAATCCAACCCAAAGTCAGCATCCGTCCTAAAACGGTTTTTTGCTGGAATTTGGCATTTTTCATGCTAACGAATGGACTATATTGCTCTGGAGCTTGGATTAAACCAGCCATCATCGCTGACTCAGCTAGAGTCAATTGACTAGCTGATTTGTTAAAGAAACTGCGTGCAGCAGTTTGAACTCCATAATTGTTGTGACCCCAATAAACTTGGTTGAGGTACATTTCCAAAATATCGTCTTTGGAAAGAATTTGTTCGAGACGAATTGCCAATACAGCTTCAGCTAACTTACGAGTGTATTCGCGTCGGCGACTAAGAAACAAGTTTTTCACCAACTGCATGGTGATTGTCGAAGCACCTTGGCTAACACCACCAGATGTATAGTTAGTGACAATAGCACGACCAACACCCTTGGGGTTGATACCGTGATGATAGTAGAAATCGCTATCTTCGCTAGCTAGTACGGCTCGCTTCAACTGTGGAGATATTTTTTCTTTGACTACAACTTCGCGGTTAGCTTCTCCGTGTAAACTCGTAAGCAGCTTACCCTTCATGTCATAAATGTAAGTTGTTTCTGAAGGAAAGAAGTTACGTAGCTGTCTGACATCTGGTAAATTACGGAAACTAATTGCTAAACCTACTAATCCTCCCGCTACAATAGAGCTTGTCAGCATCGTGGCAGCTAACAGAGTTCCACCAGCGACCTGACCGACTCCTTTGATAAATTCAAAGCCTGACGAGACTGGAGCTTGGGATTGCTTTTTCTCAAAAGTCCTAGATGACACGGCTATCTCACTTCCTCACTTGTAAATAATAAGTCTAATTAATAAAGGCAGGTCAAAGCGTTAGTTTTTTGTGATTATATTAGATGGGATTAGATTAACCATAAGATTATTAAGATTGGTTGTTACCTTTTTGTGCCAACCAAAGTAAACACTATAAGTAACATTTTATTAGTATGGGGCATACATTTTCTTGGCTACATCGGGGTACTGTAGAAATTTTTCCGCAGGTGGACAATTCTGAGAAAGAATCCGAAAGTCTTGAGAAGCTTTTAGAAACAGCTAACAGACCTTTAAGAATTAAATTTGGGATTGATCCAACCGGGGCAGATATTCACCTTGGTCATAGTATACCAATGCGGAAACTGCGAGCTTTCCAAGACAATGGTCATACAGCAGTATTGATTATTGGTGATTTTACCGCGAGAATAGGTGACCCGTCAGGTAAATCTGAAACACGTCGTCAACTTACGCAAAAGGAAGTAGAGCAGAATGCTAACAGCTACCTAGAGCAAGTTAGACCAATTTTAGATTTTGAAACTCCAGGAAGGTTAGAAGTCCGTTATAACTCCGAATGGCTGAATAAGTTGGACTTAAGAAAAATTTTAGACTTGCTGTCAACTATGACAGTGCAGCAGATGCTAGCAAAAGAAGGCTTCGCTGAACGCTATAAGAAAGAGAATCCTATTTTTATTCATGAGTTCCTATATCCATTGATGCAGGGTTACGATTCAGTTGCTGTTGATTCAGATGTGGAATTGGGAGCCACTGACCAAAAGTTTAACATTGCCGTAGGTCGGGATTTACAACGTCACTTCGGTAAAAAGCCTCAATTTGGGCTGTTGTTACCACTTTTAGTCGGTACTGACGGCGTTCAAAAAATGTCAAAATCTTTGAATAACTATGTAGCTGTTGCGGAACACCCTTCACAAAAGTATCAGAAATTACAAGCCGTCCCCGATGAACTCCTATTTGATTATTTTGAACTATTAACAGATTTAAATAAAGACAATTTGCCAGAAAATCCTAGAGAACAGCAACAATTATTGGCCAAAGAAGTTGTAACTCAGTATCATGGCGAACAAGCAGCAATCGAAGCAGAAAAAGCTGCTGCATCCGGAGGAAAATCCGGAGAAATTCCAGAATATTCTCTAGCCGAGTTGGAATTTCCTCTTAAACTATTTTATCTTCTTAATGCTAGCGGCTTATGTAAAAGTAGCGGTGAAGG
>CAKZYM010000906.1 GCA_937884685.1 uncultured Calothrix sp. | reverse complement strand
GGGTAAATTTAAAGCATCGGGTTGTTCTTCTAAACCTAATTCAATTTTTAATTGACTTTGTAATTGGTTTTGTAAAATCGGTTTTACCCACAAATTATTAACTTTACCGAGCAAAATTCTGCGATTTTTTAATTCCTGTGTTGACATGGGAACCCGATGACAAGCTGTCGAAATTCTGCTCCGGGTGCGTCGGATTTGTTTCCATGTGATAGTTCTTCCACCTGAATTATCTATAATTGTAGGTAAAGCTGTTACTCCCGGTAATTTTTTATCTAATCCTTCAAGCTGTAACTTTTCTCTTGCTTCTCGCACGGATTGGTACAAGGAATTGTCGGAAGCAAAAGATTCAAGGAAATAAAATAAAAATTGCTGTGCAACTTTATCGGGTACTGGTTCTCTCCATACAATAATTTGAGGAATATCTAAATCAGAAATTGCTTGAGCTAAACCTAGTCCATCGCAAGAATTAAAAATAACTAACTGCAATCCTTTATCAGTAGCTGTTCTCAGAGCATTTTTGAGTTCTTTGATTTCCAGTCCTTCTTCTTTGGAGTTAATATATAGCCAGCCGGTTGAACAATCTTCTTGGCTATTACTATGACCTGAAAAGCAAAATATATCTATAGCATCATGCCAAAGTTCTGTAAATTCTGACCGTTTTGGTTGATGCAAAAATCTGGGGGAAGCTCCTTTTGTTCGTAAGTCTTTAATAATTTTTTGGTCAGTTTGTATATCAATATCTTTTATATGTTCATGACTATTAGTATTTCCAAAAATTCCCAATATTCTTACTCTTCTAAGCCTAGTATTTTGGTTGTTTAAAGTATTTTCTTTATTTATAAAAACTGGTTTAAATTCGTTTAAACTGATAGAGAATTCAATTTTATAATGATTGGGAAATATATTCCACCAATGCCAGGGAAGTCTGTGTAAAATATTTTTAGTTTCAGGTGATGATACTCCAGAAGTTTGGATTACAAAACTAACTTCATCTTGAGGAGTTAATTGAAGAGCTTGTGTTAAATCGTTTTTGGTTGGAATAAAAATTTCTGAGTCAAGCCAATGATTTAAATAGTCGCGTAAAACAGCAGTATCGCTGCTAAAGTCTTTAATTGAAATATGAGTAACCTGAGCATCTACAAAGCCTCTTTGAAAATTAAATGCTGGCAAATTATTTAGTAAATTTTTATATTTTCTGCGCCAATTTTGGAATGAATTAGCAATATATGGAGCGGTTGGTAAACTTCCTGTTAATTGTTTAAAATTATTTGAATTATTTTCATGACTCAGATAAACCAGAATATTAATTCGCTCAAATCCATGTTGGAAGAAATCGCCATCACACGGCTGAAAAATAACCAGTTTTTCCATAAGTCATGTTTTGGTAGACACTGCACACCTCTTTTTATGAGTCTGGTTAGGAAATTGCAGCGAATTCGACCCATCTAAAACATAGAATCAAATTTGCGGAAGGCAAACTAATACTGCGTTCCAATTAGATAATAAAACTTTCGGTAACAACAGCATCACCTAACGAGATTTGAACGGTAAACTGGCTTTTGGAAGGTTCAATAAATCTTAATTGGATTATATTGTCAGCTTCTCTTGCCTTTATTTCCGCTGTTTCAGACTCCAGCATAACTTTTAATCCTATACCAAGAGGTAGGTATTCATCTCTATCCATAGGAATAACTTGTACGAGTATATTAGTTTTATCTTCTATTTCTGGCTGAATAGTAATAACCAAAGCAACAGATTTATTGCTTAATAGTAGTCCCAAGTCAATTTGTTTGGTTCTACTTATCGGTGGATGTTTTTTGCTACTTCTAGCACTTCCTAAAACTATTTTTTCTCTTCGATAAGCTAATACTGTTTCTGTAGGTTGCCAGTCTTGATGAAAAATCCCTTCTAGCCAATGACCTAGTTCAATTTTACGTATATTTCTTTCTAGTAATAATTGTAATTCTTCTAGCGGACGTAGTTGAGATCGAGTAATTTTTTCGGTTGCTGGTTTTTCAATAAATCCTAATAATTTAGCTTCTGTAGCAATCTCCTCGATTTCAACAGCAATACAGTAATTACTTTCAAACCAAACTTCTGCTGGAATATGAATAAATTCTTCATCTGGATATACGGGTCTGCATTCAATCTTGCCATAGTTGATTATTTGTAAATCTGAAGCATCCATAAGGGTTTGCCAGATATAATCCCAACTATTACTAGCTTCTAAGTCAGTTTCAAATCCTAAATCCTGTAAATATAGGTTAACAGCATAAACTGCTAATGAATTTCGATATACTTGCTCGCCTTTTTTTATATTCTCTTGATAGTGCTGAAATTTTTCTGCTATGGATTGAGCTTCTGGGGGTAATATTATTTTAGAACCAAAAGATTCATGGGGATTAATCATAGCCAACTCATTTTTTTGTAAAGTGAATTTTAAATATTTTTTTTAATATAATTTCTATATTTATCAATACAGCGTTTCTGTAAAGTATATAAAGATTGTAGTGGTACATCAAAATTGTCTGCAATTTCTTTCATTTTGTTCCCATCGCGCAACGAAAGTACAATTTCTCTAAAGTTTGCTTGTGGTTTATTTTTTATATGTTCGCTTCTAAAAACTCCCATTTCATCTTGTTCAATTAGATTGATAATCTTTGCTGACAATGGAATTTCTTCACTCGAAGTAATGGCATTAGTATAATCATTGCTCTCATCATTTAGACTATCTTCAATAAGCAGTAATTCCGGGGATGTTTTATTATATTTATCAAGAGCTTTTTTAAAGAGATTCGTTGAGCAGCCATTAAGCCAAACCATAAAGCGACTCAGGTTTTCATCACTTATATTCTGGCTCTTGTCATACTCAAAGTTTCTAATTTGTTTACAGATAAAACGCCATATCTGCATTTCATATTCATGGACAATATCCTGATAAAATTTTGACGTTCGATAGTTTATATAAGGACGCTTCATCTTACCGGAGATGCGAGCTGCATAAAACAATTGTTGACAAGCAGATAAATATTTTTTTGTTTCAGGTGGATAAAGTTGCTCAATATTAAGTGATTTACCAATTGTTTTGGCATCAATGGCTAAAATATCAATTTGTTGATATATTTGCTTCTTTAATAACTCATATAAAGGTAAATTGATAAATAAATATTGCAGTTCGTTTTCATCTCAAACATTAGATGCTTCCTTATTAAGTATCTGGTATACCTGACCATAAATTTCTTGATGAATATCAGGAATTCGTTTTCTAACCTCACAGTAAAGTCTGTGAGATTGTAGAGATTTACTAATTAGAGATTCTAACTCCATTGGGAAGGCTCTTGCTAACAAGACGCTATAACTACTTATTCCGGCTGATGCGTCTATTATTCTGTAAATAAAAATCAACAAATGTTAAGAAAAAGTTTACATAAAAAATAAATCAGTCAGTGGAATTAGTAAATTAAGTCCCGAATTAACTTTAATTTCACTCACAGGAGGATTTTATGTACAAGTTCCGAAAGCTAATTTCAGTTTTGACTTTATCACCTATGAGATTCGATATGGTAATCAAAACTTCTGGCTAACTGTAGTTATTGCGAAAAAACAGCGCGAGAATTTCAAGTCAATAATATAAGGATTAGGAATAGAAATTAAATGTAATTTGTAATTTAGAAAACAAACTTCATGTATTTTAACAAGCCAAATAACTTATAGGTTATGGGTAATTTCTTTCTGCAAATTTTACGATAAATTTCTTATTTCCATTTTATAAATGCATTGCAAATATGCCTAACGGTAGATGATAAAAAACATCTACGTAGAATAAAAACTTTATGTTGCACTCAATTTAAACCAAATAAAGAAAAGATAAAATTCTGCTAATTCAGCAAAACTAAGATGATAATTGATTGTCAGTAAATTTGTTTACCTTGTAGTGACAGTTAATTTTTATAGTCAAGGGTGGCATTGATATTCAAAATAGCCTTGTATATATCTGATGTCAGAGAAATTTTGATAAAAAACGATACGAAATATCAGTTGATTAGGTATGAGTGAAAAATTTATAGATTATCTGTCTAGTTAATCCTTTTGGAGCTTTCTATTTCGCGATTACATGCGATTAAATACTGAGTTAAATACGAAACACATATACTGATAAATTTGTATGGTTAATCAATTTTATTCCACACCACCTATAGACCCATTACACCGTTTGAGCGTCCGTGATG
>CAKZYM010000905.1 GCA_937884685.1 uncultured Calothrix sp. | reverse complement strand
ATAATCTGACTAATGTTAACGGTACTTTGTTTTTTACTGTTAATGATGGAAGTAATGGAACAGAGTTATGGAAAAGTGACGGTACTGATTCGGGAACGGTTTTAGTTAAAGATATTAATTCTGGTGAAAACTCTTCTAATCCAGCTAATCTGACAAATTTTGATGGAATTTTGTATTTCACAGCAGACGATGGTAGTAATGGAGTTGAATTATGGAAGAGTGACGGTACCGCAGATGGTACGGTTTTAGTCGAGGATATAAATCCTGGAAGTGCTTCTTCATCTCCTAGTGATTTAACGGTGTTTGAGGGTGAACTGTATTTTAATGCTGATGATGGTGTTAACGGTAGGGAACTCTGGGGTTTAACTGAAGATAATAATAATCAAGATTTGATTTTGGGTGGAGATTCCAACGATGTGCTTTTAGGTAAAGAGCAAGATAATATTATTGACGGTTTGAAAGGTGATGATACTTTGACCGGTGGAGTTGGTCAGGATAAGTTTGTTTTGTCGGGGGATTTTGGAAATGACGTAATTACTGATTTTACTTTGGGTGAAGATGAGCTTGTTAACGCTACCGGTAGAATTGTCTTAACTGTAGCTACTATTGGTGATGCTGTTAATGTAGCTTTTAGCAATACTGGTGATGTTTTACAGGTAAATCTTAACGGTAACGAGCAAGGTGAGTTGGAGAATTATTTGTTGAATATTGGTAGCAATCAAGCTTTACCCTATTAAACAAGGTTTGTGCGGTAGCTGCTTATAGTCGCTAAGTAAAGTATTAAATGCAACTTTTTAAAGAAGTTCTAATTAAGCTGTTGCTGTATTTACAATAAAATTATAATTTGTACTAAGGGCTTTAGCCCTTTTTTTTATGATTAGTTTTATTCGGTATGTTTAGCAATTTATAAGGAATTAATAAGACGCTAATATTTGGTTAACTCTATATAATTTTCTTTTAAGTTCTACAGATAGTAATGAAAAAACCCAAATACTTAATTCTAATATTCTTAATTACATTATTTTTAATAACATTATTTCCGTTTTCATCTAAACCAGTATTTTCTAATCATCAACAGCAAAATTTAATCGAACAGGGAAAAATTTTTTACGATAATGGAAGATATAGTGAAGCAATTAATCTATTGAAACAAGCAGCTTCAAAATACAAATTTGATGGAAATAAATTAAATCAAGCTGCGAGCTTAAGTAATATGTCTTTAGCTTATCAAAAATTAGGACAATTGCAAGAAGCAGAAAAAACTATTAATCTTTCAATTCAGTTATTGCAAAGTTTACCAAAAAATGTTCCCAAAAATAAATCAATCAATAAAATATACGCTCAATCATTAGACGTTAAAGGTAAATTACAATTTGCACAAGGTAAATTTCAAAATGCAATAGTTACTTGGGAAAAATCAGAAAACATTTATGCTTATCTTGATTTACAATCAGCATTAATTCAATCGCGCATCAATCAAGTCCAAGCGATGCAAGCTTTAGGATTATTTATTAAAGCACAAAATACTTTGATTTCTGTTCGAGAAATTTTAGATAAACAACCAGACTCGGCTCTAAAATCTTTGGGTTTGCGTAGCCTAGGTGATGTTTTACGAATTATTGGTAATGTGGACGAATCAAAAAAAGTTTTATTAGAAAGTCTACAAGTCGCATCTTCGCTTAAAGATAATCGACAAATTAGTGAAACTTTAATTAGCTTGGGTAATGTATTTCGTATAGAACAAGATACAGCATCTCAAAGTTTAGCAATCAAGTATTACCAACAAGCAGCAAATATCGCCAATTCAAACTCAGATTTAGGATTACAAGCTCAGTTAAACCTGCTTAACTTACTTGTAAAAATGGAAAAATTTGACTCTGCAAAACAATTATTGCCACAAATTAGTACTGAAATACAAAATTTATCATTAAACCGTAAATCAATTTCTTTATGTGTCAATTATGCAATAACGCTGACAAAATTAAAGCAAAAAACTACAGTTCAAACACTTTCATGGTTAGATATCGCTCAAATACTATCAATAGCTATTCAACAAGCAGAAACTATAAAAGATAAACGAGTAGAATCATACGCTTTAGGAAGTCTTGGCGAAATTTACATGGAAACCGAACAATTTAATGAAGCAAGAAGAGTTACTCAAAAAGCATTAAGTATTGCTAATTCAATTCAGGCTGAAGATATTAGTTATCAACTACAATGGCAAATGGGAAGATTGTATCGACAACAAAAAGATATTGATAAAGCGATTAAATATTATAATGGAGCATGGAAGATTATTAAAACCTTGCGAAGCGATTTGGTTGCGATAGATTCTAACGTGCAATTTTCTTTTAGCGAAACTATAGCACCGGTTTATAGACAATACGTCGATTTAATTTTGCAATCTAGAGAAAATCATAAACAGAGTCAAAAACAACTTGTTCTCGCTCGTGAGGTAATTGAGTCTTTTCAAATAGCAGCAATTGATAATTTTTTTAATTCGGCTTGTTTTAACCCTAAAGTGATACTTGATGATGTAGTTGATAAAGATAAATTAAAAGCAGCTATAATTTATCCGATTATTTTACCAGATAGATTAGAAGTTATTATTAAATTACCTCAGTCGCCATTGATAAATTACTCTACTTATATATCTGAAAATAAAGTCGAAGCAACTATCAAAAAATTACGAAATGATATAGAAGAGCGTAAAATTGGAGATGATAATCAAGCAGAGTTTCACAAGTTATATAATTTGCTGCTTCAACCAGCAGAAAAATATTTACAAAATCACGAAATTAATAGTTTAATTTTCGTGCTTGATGGTTCTTTACGTAATATACCTCCTGCGGCTCTTTACGACGGTAAACAGTATCTGATAGAAAAATATAGTATTGCTGTCAGCCCTGGTCTACAACTATACGAACTCAAATCATTAAAAAAAACAAAGTTGAATGTTTTATCGGGTGGTTTAAGCGAAGAGCGTCGTAATTTTCCCAAACTTGATTATGTTGAGCAAGAATTGCAGAAAATTAAGTCTCACCTATCGAAGACTAAAATACTTCTGAATCACGAATTTACCAGCGATGCTGTTGAAAAACAGGTTAATAAAAAATCTTATTCCATAGTTCATTTAGCAACTCACGGTCAGTTCAGTTCTGATTCTGATGAAACATTTCTTTTAGCATATGACCAAGAGATTAAAGTTAAAGAACTCAGTCAATGGCTTCGGAATCGGGAAGAAAATTTAGAGGAACCGATAGAATTGCTGGTTTTAAGTGCTTGTGAAACAGCTACTGGAGATAATCAAGCTGCTTTGGGTCTTGCTGGTGTCGCTATCCAAGCTGGTGCTAGAAGTACGGTTGCATCTTTATGGGCTTTAAATGATGCTTCAACTGCTGAATTAATGGATAATTTTTATCAAGAATTAACTAAGTCTAATATTACTAAAGCACAAGCTTTACGTAATGCTCAACTAAGTTTAATAAAGCAAGAAGAATACAATACTCCTTATTTTTGGGCACCTTATGTTTTAATTGGGAATTGGCTTTAAAATAGTTGATAGTTGGTAGTTGGTAGTTGGTAGTTGGTAATTGGTAATTGATAATTGACAATTGGTAGTTGATAATTCGGAGTGCAAAATATGTTGAAAAGTATTAAAATTCAAAGTTTTTGCAATCGATTATGTCAGTTAAGTTTGCTGACGGCTATGCTTTTTACGCAGAAAAAAGCTGCTTTTGCCCAGATTAATCCAGATGGTAGTTTACCTTCTAATTCTCAAGTTCAACAACAAGGAAATATTTACAATATTACTGGTGGAACTCAAGCTGGAAATAATCTTTTTCATAGTTTTGAAAAGTTTTCTGTTCCTAATGGTGGCGAAGCTTATTTTAATAATGCGGTTAATGTTCAAAATATTATTAATCGAGTTACGGGTAAGTCAATATCTGAGATTAATGGTTTAATTCGTGCTAATGGTACTGCTCATTTATTTTTAATAAATCCTAACGGTATTGTATTTGGTGAAAATGCTAGGTTTGATATTGGTGGTTCTTTTATTGGGAGTACGGCTGATAGTTTTAAGTTTAATGATGGTCAGGAGTTTAGTGCAATAAATCCGGAAGATGAACCGTTGTTAAGCATCAATGTTCCTTTGGGTTTACAGTATGGAAAGAAACAAATAGGCAATATTAGTAATTCGGGTAATTTGAATGTTAGTACTGGAAATAATATTACTTTAATTAGCAATAATTTTGAAAATACGGGTACATTGAAAGCTGACGGTGGAAAAATCTCTATTGCTGCAATTGCAAATAAAGGTTTTGCAAATTTGGGACAATCTGGAGAATTATTAAGCTTGGTTCAAACCGCAATTATTGATAGCAATTTGAACAATACTGGAAATATTATCAATAAAGGTAATATTGATGCTTCAATACAAGCAGGAACAGGGGGGAGAATTGTTGTATTAGGAAAAACAATTGGTTTATTAGAAAACTCTTCATTTGACGTTTCGGGAAGTGCTGGTGGTGGAGAAATAATAGTAGGAAATAATGATACAGTCGCTACTTACATCAATCCCAATGCATCTTTAGCAAGTAACGCATTGGTTAACGGAGATGGAGGAAAGATTGCAGTTTCGGCTACAGAATCAACTCGCGTTTATGGAAGTTTCAGTGCCAAAGGTGGTTTAGATAATGGTAATGGTGGCTTAATTGAAACTTCTGGAAAAAATTTTTTAGATATTACGGGTATAGCTGTTGATACTAATGCGAATAATGGCTTGAATGGTAATTGGTGGGTAAATTCGGGTAATATATTCTTTGGAACGGGAAATAGTTTTAATACTACATTTAACAATAATAATTTTGCAATTTTTCAACCAGCACAAGGTGAGACTATATTAGATATTTCGACTTTAGAAAAGCAGTTGAGTGCAGGGAATAATCTAAAAATTTCTGCTAGCAATATGAATAGTAAAGCAGGAAATATTAGAGGTGAAGAAATTAATATTAGAACACAAAATAATATTCCAGTAACATTAACGCTTCAAGCAGATAATAATATTCAATTATCACAAGGTGATATTCAATCTACCAACAACCGCTTAGGTATAGTCTTGCAAGCTGATACTGATGGAAACGGTAAAGGTAATATCAGCTTAGGTAATGGTAGCGACAAAAAACTTCAGATTGATACAAATGGAGAAAGATTTACTGCATCAGCATCTGGTAATATTTCACTTTATGGTGCTGAAATTATGAGTAGTAATAACGGAGACAAAGATTCAGAACCAATCACAATCACTACAAGAGGTTCTGTAGTAGTCGAAAGTAGCGGTATTCAAAAAAATACATTTGCTTCTGGCAATAATAACAATATTAATATTAATGCGGACGCACTTTCTATGAAAGGCGGAATTCATAACTTTACTGATAGTAATAGCGGAGGGAATGCTGGCAATATTAATATTAAAGTGAATTCTTTATCAATAAAAAGAGGTGCAATAACTAGCTCTAGTACAGGTAATGGTAACAGCGGTTCAACGAGAGTTGAAGCAGATGATTTGCTCTTACAACAATCTACAATTGGAAGCATTATAAAAGGTACTGGAAATGCTGGAGATACGATAATTAATGCTAATTCTGTTTCGTTACAAAATAGTAGCTTTTTGACAAGAACCGAAAGTAATAGCGACGGTGGAAATGTCTTAGTAAATGTAACTGATAATATATTTATAGATAATGGTGGTTTAAATAGTAATTCTATTGGTTCAGGCAATGCTGGTAATATAATAGTAAATAGTGGTTCATTAATATTAGAGAACCATTCGACAATAACTGCTAATGCAAATAAATTAAACTCTCAAGCCAATGCCGGAAATATAGATATTAATGCCGATTCTATTCTCTTGCTCAGTAGTACAATCGCAGCAACAGCAAATAGGGGAAATGCAGGAGAAGTTTTCCTTGAAGCCAACAACATTACTTTTAAGAATAATTCTAATATTGATACAAATACCAGGGATAATTCGATTGGAAATGGTGGAAAAATTGAAGTTATAGCTAATTCTATTTTATTTCAGAACGAGCCTGACTTTAAACCTAAAAATAACAGTAACAAAATACTTAATAGTTTGGGCAGTATTACTAGTGGTAAAGGTGATGCTGGAGAAATAATAATCGAAGCAGAAGAGATTATTTTGCAAAATAGGGGAGGAATTGGAATCGATACAAAGAGTGAAGGCAATGCTGGTAAACTTACTATCAATACCTCTTTATTACAATTAGAAAATTCGCGAGTGCAAGACCATGCAGGTATCAATAGTAGTTCTAATGGTTCTGGTAAAGCTGGGGAGCTTGTTATCAATGCTGATAAAATTTTGTTAGATAAGAGCGATATTCGAGCCGAAACTGAATCTGGAAGAGGTGGTAATATCACCCTAAATTTAAACGAAATATTGCTATTACGCAATGGTAGTCAAATTTCAACAGCAGCCGGGACGGTAAGTGGAGGGGGAAATGGCGGTAATATTAAAATTAACGCTCCTAATGGTTTTGTAGTTGCTATTCCAAATGAAAACAGCGATATTACTGCTAATGCTTTTGAAGGTGAAGGTGGCAATATTGAAATTACCTCTTCCGGTATATTCGGTATTCAAATTCGAGAAAACCCTACTCAGCAGATTAGCGATATTAGTGCAAGTTCCAAGTTAGGTATAGATGGAACTGTAGAAATTAATACACCTGAAATCAATCCTAATAATGAATTAACCGAGCTACCATCCATACCTGTCAACACTAAATTAACCCAAGGTTGCTACAGTCCGGGTTATGCTCAAAGCCAATTTTTTATAGTCGGACGTGGTGGTTTACCACCTAACCCCGCAGATTTCCTGACACCCTCAGCAGTAAGGGTTGATTGGGTAAGTCCTCAAAGCAATAGCGAGAATATATCAGCTAGAAATAGAGATATTGAAATAAAAAACAATACAGAAAAACCACGACGGATTGTAGAAGCTACGGGTTGGATATCCAATAGTAAAGGTGAAATTATATTTACTGCTGATACACCTATAGCTACAGCAGATAGTTCTATAAAGCAAGCTCAAAACTGTGAATTTTGAGGGAATTGTCAACAATTCCCTCAACCACGAACCACCAACATCAATTGATTAAATCTCTCGATGGACAGATTGACTTAAGCTTGGGATTTATTCTGTTTTCTGGTAGACAGTCCCATTGACTTGAGCAAACGAGTAATATGATAGTTACTAAAACTAATTCCCATTTCTTTTGCAAGATGCTTGTTTAACCATTGTGCTGTCCAACGCTCAAATGCATACCCGTACTCTCGCGGACTGTTAGATACAAGCTCTCTCAAACGTTGAATATACTGTTCGTTGACAATTTTCGGTCGTCCAATGGGGGAGTCATTCCACTTGTGAAACTGTCCTGTTTTGACCACAGAAATCCAATACCGTGCAGCTTCTTGAGAACAACCTACCTTCTTACATATATTTGTCTGTGATTCTCCAGTATCTGCTAGTAACATGATATGAATTCTACGACGAAATTCAGGACGTAAATTAGTCTGCAAATTTTCTTGTAATAATTGACGCTGGTAAGGTGTTAAAAATAATCTCTGAGCGACTTTCATTGTTTCTCCCTGGAATATTTCTATCAGACAACTAATGAACGGAACTTTTTGCTGAAACAAAAAGATAATGAGTATTGAAGTTGACAGTTTTTACTCTACGTATGATTCACATGCAAGTCTCATTATTCTTGTCAGGTTCGATTATTTAGTTACTACGTTGCTCAAATAGGTTTTTCGCTAATTGGAGTGGGAAAATATGTTTTTTTGCAAAAGTTAATATTGTTGCTAAACCTGTTGTCCACTTTCTCTGTTTCTATAATTCTTCAGTTTTAAGAAATTATTTTTCTTGATTAAATATAGCTGAAACAGTTTTAATACAAGAATTCAACACTAAATTAATCTAATAAGATGTAAACATAATTCACGAAATTATGTGATTGAAACTTTTGGAAAAATATTGACAGTTATAGAATATGGAATTAAGAATAAAGTACGGGCTGAATCAAATTTGAATATTCTCATTCAGTATCTATGCCAATAGATAGATTTGATTAAAATGCATAACTATAGAGCGATTTGAATATAGATAATAGTTACCTGATAAAAGGAATTGAAGCTGTTAGTCTATAAGCCTTAGCAAAAACCCAATAATAAAAGGGTTCGATGACTTAAGTATTGATTTCGCCTTATTTGACTCGATTTTTTAGATAATCTCAAAATAGTTTTTCTCTCTAAATTGTTTGTAAGTATTTTCTATACAAGCTAATCACTTGCTGCTGCATTTACGATAGCAAAAGTCTGTAGAGCATAACTTCATTTAACTGTTGTAATTGCGATTATCAGTTGCGATAAGCAGTTTTTCATGTAATCTATAAGGAATAAAAAAATGGCAGAGAATTTAACAGTAGAACAAGAATTGCAAGCTGAAGCAGTTGCAGAAGAAACAGAAACACCTAGTGCTGCATCAGATGCAATTTTCACCACAAATGAAGCAGATATTTCCATATCAGATCCAGAACTACGAGAGGGATTAGAAGATTTAAAACAGCAGGAAGGGAAAGAAGAACCTGTAATATTACAACCGAGTGCAGAACGAAACGCTCAAACTGAAGCATTACGACAAGTTCAGCAAGGTATATTACAAGCTCCGGAAGGTCAACCGGTAAAGGTTGAAGTCCAAGGATTTAACTTTTCTATTATTGACGGTACTCCAAATAATGACACGCTTACAGGTACTTCCGCTCGTGACATTATCAATGGAGACCAAGGTGATGACAAAATCTCTGGTAGGGGTAACGATGACTTACTGATAGGAGGAGGTGAAAACGATTTTATTGAAGGAAATGGAGGTAATGACCAGCTTTTTGGAGAAAATGACCCGAATGTAAACTCAAACTTTATCGGGATTGGTAACGATACCCTCAAAGGTGGTGGGGGAAATGATTTTCTCAGCGGTCAAACAGGTAACGATGAACTTGATGGGGGTTCTGGAAGAGATACGCTAAACGGTGGAAAGGACGATGACACCCTTAATGGTGGTGGTGGAAGCGATATTCTTAACGGTCAGGACGGTAACGACCAGCTTTTTGCAGGTAGAGGGTCAGATATTGCTGCAGGTGGGGCTGATAACGACAAAATTGAAGGTGGAAATGGAAACGATGTTCTGTTCGGGGATGCGACTTCTGATAGAGCTTCCGGTGTTAGCGGTAATGACACTATAAGTGGTGGAAATGGTCGCGATAATATTTTTGGTGGTTTAGGAAACGACAATCTTCAAGGAGATAGCTCTAGAGATACTCTTACTGGAGGACAAGGTAACGATTCTCTTGATGGTGGAAAAGGTCGAGATAAATTGATTGGGACTGAAACTGTGTTTTTCGGTCAAATAGAATTAGGGTTTGGTGTCGGGGAGAGAGATACTTTAACTGGGGGAACAAATAACGATACTTTCATCTTGGGACTGGAAACAGCTAAAGGTGAAGATGAAAATGGTGTTGATACCGAAATTCAAAATGTAATTCTTTATAACAATAGCAACACTGATAACAGCGGTACTAACGATTATGCTTTGATTACTGATTTTGGTTTTGCAGGTGACGGTATTATTCGAGGTTTAGATAGGGTTCAACTTGTTGGTTCGGAGAACGATTATTCTTTGGGTACTTCTCCTATAGACGGTATTTCTGGAACGGGAATATTTTTAGAATCAGGACAGAAGACAGCAGAACTGATTGGTATTGTGGAAGGGATATCTGAAGATAAACTAAGTTTGGGTGATAGCAATCAATTTGTTTTTGTTAATGCTTAAAATTGCAGTGATGTTTTGAAGTAATAAATGATAGGTTCAAAATCTTCATATCTGGAATATCATTTATTACGACAAAATTGCATATTTCGTTACTATAAACATTCATTTGAGCAGTTAGTAAATACAAGATTACTGTCAATCAATTTTGGATTTTGGATTTTAGATTTACGTTAGCTAAGCGTTTCCGACAGGACATATTTAGATTGTCCCCATACATTTAGGGGCTTGGGTAATTTTGGATTTATGATAATAGAACGGTTTCCATAAATAAATTTAGGGGCTTGAAACCATTCATAATCTAAAATCCAAAATCTAAAATCTAAAATCTAAAATTATTTCGGTTAGAAAGATAACGAATTATATAGAAAGAGGAAAGAATTATGGCTGATGCTAATTTAACAGTTGATTTTGGTGAAGTAATTCAAACACCGACAATTTTTCCTGACGAGCAAGGTAAGATTGAAGTTACAATTACAAATCAGGGTGATACAGATTTTAATGGCCCTTTAGATTTGAAACTTTATGCGTCTACGGATAAAGATTTAGATTTAGATAATCTCAACAAAATAGATGATGTTAGTGCAGATGGAAATGATTTACTCAAGGGTACCGATGAACTCTTAGGTACTTTGAATGAAGGAAATATTAATATTGCTGCTGGGGAATCTCAAACTTTAACAGTAGATTTCTCTGGGTCTGATTTTCGTACAGCAAGTGTTGTTGCACCAGGTTTATACTACCTGTTTGCACAAGTAGAAACGAGTAATGCAGGTGCGGATAATAGCGTAAATTCAGAAGGTGAATTAATTACTCAAGGTGATGCTGTTATCCAATGGAATTCGATTCTTTTAAACACCATTCAAGCTACTGGAAAAAATGGTGCAGATGGAACTGCACCCCCATTAGCAGCACGCAATCAAGCTATTGTTCATCAAGCAATTTATGAAGCTGTTTTAGAAGTACCGGATACATCTGATGAAGCTGCGGTAATTGGAGCAGCTTCTCAAGCGATAATCGAATTATTTCCTAGTGAAGCATCTACAATTCAACAGCTACGAGATGATTTTTTCCAAGCACTTCCCGATACCGAAGCAAATCAAAATGCACTCAAGACAGGACAAGATATTGCTAGTAGAATCAAGCAGGAACGGGAAAATGATGGCTCTAATTCAGCAGATGTCCCTTATACCCCAGGAGATGCAATTGGGGATTGGCAATTTGCTTTTAGAGATGGTGAAACCACAGATCAACAAGTTGGTATAAAAGAAGAAGCAGTATTACCAGAATGGGGATTGGTAGACCCTTTTGTACTAGAAAGTGGTAATCAATTTCGTCCGAATACTTTCCCACAATTCAACAGTCCTTTTTATGCACAGCAGTTAAATGAAGTACAGGAATTAGGTGCAGAAAATAGTACTGCTCGCAATCAAGAACAAACGGAAATTGCTCAATTTTGGGGATATGACCGTAGCGATTCATTTAAACCCCCCGGTCAGTGGAATCAGATTGCTCAAGAAGTCTCTTTAAACAAGGGTAGAACTTTAGAACAGAATGCAGAGCTATTTGCAGTCTTAAATACTGGTTTAGCCGATGCGGGAATTGCAGCATGGGATGCAAAATATGTATACGAACAAATTCGTCCTATAACTGCGATTCGCAGAGCAGATGAAGATAATAACCCGAACACTATCGCAGACCCAAATTGGGAACCTTTATTAGATACTCCTGCTTTTCCCGATTACATCTCCGGACATTCGGTATTTGGTGGTGCAGCAAGTGCAATTTTGACCAAATTTTTCGGTGATACCAGTTTTGAAATTCCCTCTCAAGAACTACCTGGTGTTGCTCGCTCATACGGTAGCTTTTCACAAGCTGCTGATGAAAATGCTGATAGTCGTCTTTTTGGTGGGGTTCATATTAATGCAGCCAATATAGACGGAGTGCTTGTAGGGGAAAATGTCGGTAATTTTGTGTTTGATAATTTTGGGTAAGTGAAGCGTAAGAGTTAGGAGTTGAGAGTTAGGAGTTAGGAGTTAGGAGTTAGCGGAAAGTTTGGGGTGTCGGTTTCCGTCCCGAAAACTTTCCAAGACGGAGTTAGGAGTTATAACTGTTTCCCAGTCTCTGGCTGGGAACCTATTTGTTAAAGGCTCTGCCTTAAACTATTACCATTTTGGAATCTAAATTTTAAACTATGATTTCACACTGTTGGAGACGTGATGTATCACGTCTCTACAGGAGTTTTTATGTTTATAATATTAATTTTTAAATGATGAAATCTTCTCTAAAACTTTCATTTCCTAAAACTATTTTTATACTAAACCGCTCTCCCGGTTCACCACTTAAATCTAGTTGAATATGCTGTTTAGATTCTTCTATTTTTGTATCTATTATTGCTTGCTCGTACTCGTCGAGCAACATTATTTGTAAGTTTGCAGG
>CAKZYM010000904.1 GCA_937884685.1 uncultured Calothrix sp. | reverse complement strand
AACCATCCATTTGGGTAATAGCAAACTCTTCATCTATAGCATGTATTTCAGCTTGAATATCATTCTCATTTGCCATTTCAGCTATTTCTTTTTCAATATCTTGAGAATTGAGCGGGAAATTATTTGTATTTGTCTTTTTTTGTAAGTTCTTTACCAAACTTTCCAAAAGCCACATTTGTTCTTCTAAAGATAAATCGCGGATGGAGCGGTCAATTTCAAGTAACCTGGGGGATATCATTGAGTTATTTAACAGGTTTATTAAATTAAGTTTATCTTAGGAAAATACAGTTTGAGACGATACATACAGATTTGAGAATGTGATGAACAAAATTTTTACCGCAGTGATTTATTGGGAAGAAGATGTATATGTGGCTGAATGTCCTGAAGTCGGAACAGCTAGTCAAGGAGAAACTATCGAAGAGGCGATCGCCAATCTCAAAGAAGCTACAGAACTGTATTTAGAAGAATTTCCGATACCTAAAAATTCTCGCCCTCTGCTAACTACTTTTGAGGTGAAAAGTGCCTAAATTGCCACGGGTAAAAGCCGAAGAAGTCATTCGTGCTTTGGAGAGGTTAGGCTTTGAGCGAGTTCGTCAACGGGGAAGTCATGTAATTATGAAAAGACAATTTAGTATTAATGATGATTTAGAGGAAGTACCTCAAGAAGTTATAGAAATTGGTTGTGTTATACCACTACATCGAAAAACTCTTGCAGTTGGAACTCTTAAAAATATTTTGAGACAAGCTGAAGTTTCGGTGGAAGAATTGTTAGCTAATCTTTAAAGTTTTTTAATGTTTGTGACGAGAATAAATTAGTCAGAGATAAAATATATCAGTAGTGATAGTAACTTTAACGCAGTAGTATAGTACAGTATTTTCCATATATTGCATTTATACATTAAAGCATGGCATTTAAGAAGATACGCCAGAAAGGTATTTCTGCTGAAACTCCGGAAGCGCTTTTAAGAGATTTGAAAAATAGGAAGGTAGAAGGTCTCCTTTCTCATCAAGCTGATATTCTCAGAGAGTACTGTAAAGGAACAGTACTCAATAAATCTGATGTAGCCATTGAGCTTCCTACAGGTAGTGGTAAAACTCTTATTGGTCTTCTAATAGGAGAATGGCGTCGCCGTCACTTCGGTGAGAGAGTTGTCTTTTTATGTCCTACTCGTCAACTTGTAAATCAAGTTGTAGGTCAATCAATAAATAAGTATGGAATAAAAGCAAATGCCTTTGTAGGTAAGAAAGCTGATTTCTCACCTAATATAAAAGCTGAGTATACTAACGCTGAAACTATTGCAGTTACTACTTATAGTGCTTTATTTAATACAAATTCTTTCTTCGATAATGCAGACCTAATAATTATTGATGATGCTCATGCTGCAGAAAACTACATAGCAAAATATTGGTCGCTTTTAATAGAACGACATAAGGGAGAACATAAAATTATTTTCCAAGCTTTAGTTTCAGCAGTAAAAAATATAGTTCCAGATTCACATTATAGACGTTTGTGCAATGAATTTGATGATGTAAGAGATACTCAATGGATAGAAAAAATTCCTACCCCTAAATTTTATGAGCGATTAAGCGAAATAACTGAAATTATTGATGAATATGCGAATCAAATTAAAGACTTAAAATTTTCTTGGTCTGTGATAAAAGACCACCTATTTGCTTGTAATATATACTGTAATTCTGGAGCTTTTTTAATACGTCCTTTAATACCACCGACTCGAAGCCATACACCTTTTTCAAATCCGAAGCAACGTATATATATGTCTGCAACTTTAGGAGAAGGAGGAGAATTAGAACGACTTGCTGGCGTAGAAAAAATAGTCCGTTTATCAGTGCCGGAAGGATGGGATAAACAAGGTATTGGTCGTAGATTTTTTTCTTTTCCAGAAAGGTGTTTAGAGGAAAAAGCTGCGCTTAATTTAACTCTAAACATGATGAAAGAAACACCAAGAAGCCTTATTTTGGTACCAGATGAATATAGTGCAAATGAAATTAAAAATCAAATAGAAAAAAAATTAAGTTATAAAGTATTTAATGCAAAGCAAATTGAATACTCGAAGGAACCTTTTATCCAAGAAGAAAAAGCTGTTGCTGTAGTTGCCAACCGTTATGATGGAATAGATTTAGTCGGTGATGAATGTCGCCTTTTAATTATTAAAGGTTTACAAAAATCAACAAATCTTCAGGAAAGGTTTCTAGTGACGAGAATGCCTGCCGCTATCCTCTTCTATGAACGTATTCTAACTCGCATTATTCAAGCAGTTGGACGTTGTACAAGGTCTCCGAATGATTACGCTTCAGTAGTTATTATTGGAGATGAGTTAAGTAATTTCTTGCTAGACAAGGATAGAAGACCATTTTTACATCCAGAAATTCAAGCGGAACTAGAGTTTGGAATAGAGCAATCTAAAGACTTGGAAGAATCTGAATTCATTGAGAATTTAAAAATTTTCTTACAACATACTGATGATTGGAACGAGGTTGAAGAAGATATTATTTCATTAAGAAATTCATTAGAACAATCTAAACTTCCAGCCATAGATAAATTAAGTAATGCTGTAGTTCATGAAGTTAGATACCAGTATGCGATTTGGAATGGAAACTTTGAACAAGCTTTTAATGAATGTCGTTCCGTTTTAGATTCCTTAAGTGGAGACGATGTAAAAGGATATAGAGCTTTTTGGTACTATTTAGCTGCTAGCGTAGCTTGGATAGCCGCTGATAAAGGGATCAATTCGATGCAAAGTATCGCAAGAGATTTTTTTGATAAGGCTGCTAATACTGCTGAAGAAATTACATGGCTATATGAATTACCTCGCTTAAATAGTAGTATTGCTGAAGAAAATCAAACTGAAAAGCTTAGATTATCTACTTTGATTGAATCCTTAGAAATACAATTATCAAAACTAAAAACTGCTAACAATAAAAGATTCGAGAAAGAAGAAAGAGAAATTTTAGAAAATCTTAATAGACTTACAAGCACAAAAGAAGATTCTACAGCTTTTGAGAATGGACATGAAAGACTAGGGCGTTTACTAGGATATACAGCAGAAAACTCCGAAGGAAATGCAGATCCAGATCCTCGCTGGATGATTGGTGATGATTTTTGTATTGTGTTTGAAGATCATTCAGGAACCAGTTTGGGAGCAAACAAAGTTAGGCAAGCTGCTTCACACCCTAACTGGATAAAAAGAAACCTCAATCTTCGACAAAATGCACAAATTATTCCAGTGATAGTAACACCTTGTAAAAGCATAGAAGAAGGAGCTACACCTCACACGGGAGATATTTGTTATTGGAATCAACAAGAATTTATAGATTGGGCAAAGAATGCAATAAGTGTTGTACGTGATTTGAGACGAAGTTTTCCAGGTGAAGCAAGCTTAGAATGGCGAAAGCGTGCGATGCAAGCTTATAAAGATAATGGTCTTGACCCAGCATCTCTTGCAAAAAACTTAAGTGAAAGTAGACTTTCAAATCTCCCAACTAAGGGTTAGTTAGCCTTGAAATTATTGTCAACATTCTGAAAAAAGCAATTCCTATCTTGTAGCCTAATAGTTAAGAATTCAAACCCACGCAGGTGGGTTTTGTTCGTATAGCCCCATATTTCCAATCTGAGGGCAAATTTTCCAAATTTAATACAATACCATCAAAACATCACCCACACACCCAGGAGAATATCCCCAAGTGCAGCCAGATTTAATCGGTTTAGAAATTACTAAAGGAGAATTAAGACGCTTAACTGGTGTAGACCCTGAAGATGTTTTTCGTCCTTCAATTCTGAAAAACCGCGAAAAACGATTTGCTTTTTTCATGAATGAAGTAATTACTGCTCTCGCGTTTACTCCTATTGTTGTTGGTTTTATTTATGCATTTATTATTTTACCTATAATCGGTTCCTCAATTCCGCTCGGATTATTATTGTTAGCTTTAGCACCAGTCATGGTGATATTAATACGGGGAGTTTTGCGACAAAGAAACTGTCCTAAATCCTTAACAAAACTTCTTGACGAAGTTGATGAATATCACGAAGTCATCCAAGCTATCGATATAAACGACCAGTTAGCATCGTCGGGAAATACTCAAAGCAATATTAACGATAGAGATAAAGTTATTGAAGCATTACAACTAATTAGGGAAGATTTAGTCCGGGCTTTGAAAACGGAACGAGTTTTACGGGATAATAAAAAGTTACTTGCTAACAATCAAGATTTATTTGTCAATAATTTAGCCAATTTACAAGCTCTGCAAGTTAGTACGGAAGCTGGACAATATGCTCAACTTCTCAATCAATCTTTGCAGATAGCTGTTGATGTTCAATCTCAAATAAGAAAATTACAGTCGCCCAAATAGTTTTGATTAACCAAAAAATGTGACTAAAAATATGACTACAAAACCAAAAATAATTGTTCTCGATGATGACCCTACTGGTTCTCAAACTGTTCACGGTTGTTTGCTGCTAATGCAGTGGGATGTGGATACTTTACGTTTGGGATTAAAAGATGATTCACCGATTTTTTTTGTTTTAACTAATACCAGAGCTTTAACTCCAGAAAAAGCTGCATCTATTACAAAAGAGGTTTGTCATAATTTAAAGTTAGCTTTAGAAGCTGAGCAAATTCAAGATTTTCTAGTTGTTAGTCGCAGCGATTCAACTTTGCGAGGACATTACCCAGTTGAAACTGATGTAATTGCTGAAGAATTGGGACCATTCGATGCTCATTTTCTTGTCCCAGCCTTTTTTGAAGGAGGACGTATTACTCGTGATAGCATCCATTATTTAATGATGCAGGGTGTCCCTGTGGCTGTTCATGAAACCGAATTCGCTCGCGATTCTGTATTTGGCTACAACGACAGCTACTTACCCAAATATGTAGAAGAAAAAACTCAAGGACGTATTACTGCTTCCAAGGTAGAAAGATTTTTACTTGATGATATCCGTGGTGGTACCTTGGAACGGTTGATGAAGCTCAAGGGTAATCAATGTGGTGTTGTTGATGGTGAAACCCAAACCGATTTAAATAAGTTCGCTGAAGATGTATTAACCGCAGCGAGTCGGGGAAAACGCTTCTTATTTCGCTCTGCTGCAAGTATTTTAACTGCTTTAGCTGCATTACCTCCCCAACCAATTTCACCAGAAAATATGGCTGAGTACGTGATTACAGGTAAACCGGGAGCAATCATAGTTGGTTCTCATGTGAAGAAAACTACTCAGCAGCTAGAGGTCTTATTACAAGAAAAAGGTATCGTAGGAATCGAAGTAGATGTAGCACAGTTACTTGATAAAGGTAATCAATCTGCTACACTGCTAACCGATATACTCAAAAATGTTCGCGAGGTACATAATTCTGGCAATACACCAGTAGTTTATACCAGTCGTGAAGAATTAACTTTTGAAAATGTTAATCAGCGGTTGCAATTTGGAGCTAAGGTTTCCAACTTATTAATGGATGTTGTGCGGGGTTTACCTTCTGATATAGGATTTTTAATCAGTAAGGGAGGTATTACCTCTAACGATGTTTTAAGTAATGGTCTTGCTTTAAATACAGCGCGTTTATTAGGTCAAATTCTCGCTGGTGTTTCGATGGTAAGTACTCCCAAAAATCATCCCCAGTTCCCTAATTTACCAGTGGTACTATTTCCAGGTAATGTTGGTGATGCAGATGCTGTATCTACTGTTTATCAAAGATTAAGTAAAAATCTGAAGTGAGGTTTTGTAAATAATAATACTTGAACATTAACTTTCAATAATCTATAAAGAAAGTTAAAAAATAAGGTTTAAAAATAAACTTTGTAGATTGAGCGGTAATTTAATTCAAAAATAATTATCCAAAGTTATCCAATATGCTCGCATTTAATGCTATGGTAATGCGTCAGCTAAGTAAAATTTTTTTTTATCTATGTAGATTGTTATTAATAACACATCATATAGATGACAAACTTTTTAATTGTAATTCTCAATATGTAAGTATTTGAGAATTGCTTGATGTCCGCTTTTTGGCTGGTGTTGCATGACTTCTGAAGAAGCTATTCCAGATTTTAATTCTAACAATGGTGTTTCTGAGACAGACTCCAAAGTTACGCTTGACGATGTTACGGAATCTACAGTTACGGAGCAAGATGACTCTGCTTCCAATCAAACTAATCTTTCTTTGGAATCAGTTTCTCATCAAACAAATACCCTTGAAACTACTGCGATTCCCCAAGAAGATTTTGTCTCAAATCAAACTAGTATTGAAGAAACTGCTGTTATTCCCCACGAAGAGATTGTCTCAAATCAAGCTAGCATTGAAGATAGTAAGACTGAAACTATAAAGAATCAATCAGTTTCCCATCAAACAAGTGTTGAAGAAAAATCTGCTGTTGAAGTTGAAAGTGCTAACTCTGATTCTGCCGAGCAGAAAGTTAATAATGAAACAAGTATTGATATCGATACATCATTATTAGAAAATGCTGCTCATCAAAAAATACAGGTAGAAATTAGAAACGAAAAAGACAGATTGGTATTAACTTTACCAACTGTATCTGAAGCTTCTGTATCGGAATACACTTGGTCGGAAATTTGGCAACAAATGAAACTGCGGCTTATGGCCCAAAAGCGCTTTATTTCATCTGAGATAAGCGTTCATTTGGTAGCGCACGACCGTCTACTTGATAGCAGACAACTGCAAGACATTGCTGAAACTTTAAGCGAAATGTCCTTGCTACTCAAATCTGTTGGTACCAGTCGTCGTCAAACTGCAATTGCAGCTGCGGGTGCTGGTTACTCGGTGGAGCAATTGCAGCCAAAAAAGGCTTTCAGTTTTGAATCTGCTTCTACTACTTCACCCCCAGCAGAACCGCTTTATCTGGAAACTACGGTGCGTTCTGGTATCGAAATTCGTCACAGAGGTAGTGTAATTATCTTGGGAGATGTAAATCCTGGTGGTATTGTAGTCGCAGACGGCGATATTCTAATTTGGGGTCGCCTGCGTGGGGTCGCTCATGCGGGTGCCCAAGGCAACAGAGAATGCACGATTATGGCTTTACAAATGGAACCAACCCAGTTGAGAATTGCCAATGCTTTGGCTAGGGCACCAGAGAAATCGCCTACGCAACAGATTGCAGAAGTTGCGTATATGACGACACAGGGAATCCGCATCACCAAGGCTAACGATTTTTCTCGAATTAGTTATTAGTTGATAGTGGTTAGTGGTTAGTAGTTAGTGGTTAATTATTAAAACTCATAACTCATAACTCATAACTCATAACTCATAACTCATAACTCTATTATTTTTTATGCCATCACGAGCGCGTTCGTAATCATGACTCGAATTGTTGTTATTACCTCCGGAAAGGGAGGAGTAGGAAAAACCACTACTACAGCCAATCTGGGCATGGCTTTAGCCAAAATAGGCCGTCAAGTAGCATTAGTTGACGCTGATTTTGGTCTGCGGAATTTGGATTTGCTGTTGGGACTCGAAAACCGTATTGTTTACACTGCGGTTGAAGTTTTGGCCAGGGAATGTCGCTTGGAACAAGCCTTAGTCAAAGATAAACGACAACCCAACTTAGTGCTGCTACCTGCGGCACAGAATCGCACCAAAGAAGCAGTAACACCCGACCAAATGAAGTTACTGGTAAATGCTTTAGCGCAGAAATATCAGTACATCATTATCGATAGCCCCGCTGGAATCGAAATGGGTTTCAAAAATGCCATAGCCCCAGCAAAAGAAGCTTTAATTGTTACAACTCCGGAAATAGCAGCCGTGCGTGATGCTGACCGGGTAGTAGGGTTATTAGAAGCACAGGGAGTCAAGCGCATTCACTTAATCATCAACCGGATAAAACCCGCAATGGTTCGGTTAAATGATATGATGTCTGTGCAGGATGTTCAGGAACTTCTAGCAGTTCCATTGATTGGAGTAATTCCCGACGACGAGCGGGTAATTGTTTCTACCAACCGTGGCGAACCTTTGGTTCTATCAGAGAATCCTTCTTTAGCTGCCACAGCTTACGATAACATTGCTCGTAGATTGGAAGGGGAAACGGTAGATTTTATTGATTTCGACTCGTCCCAAGACAACCTATTTTCCCGTCTCCGAAGGTTATTGTGGACAAAAATTATTTAATCAAATCCAGTATGCGCTCGCACAGCAGCAATGATACTTGAACTTTTAGAACGACTTTTTTTTCGCGGTAATGATAACAGTCGCAATGATGTTAAACGTCGTCTGCAATTAGTTATTGCTCATGATAGGGCTGACTTAAGCCCTCAGATGATAGAGAAAATGCGACAAGAAATTTTAGAGATTGTTTGTCGCTACGTCGAAGTTGAAGCAGATGGTCTGGAATTTTCTTTGGAAAGTAACCAGCGTACAACAGCTTTGATTGCTAATGTACCGATTCGTCGAGTAAAAGGTTCTACAGCGGAGTCCGAAACAGACAAAAAAAAGTCTGAGTAATTTTATTTAATATTTTTGAATAAAAAGCTATGTGCTTTTGCCATCCACTTTGGGGCAAAAGTATATTTTGTTGGGGATTGGGAATAGGGGATTGGGGATTGGGAATAGAAAATTGAAAATACAGCATATTTTATCTTTATGAGGTACATTCTAACGGGCAGGGATGCCTATACCACAAGAGCTTCATAAAATTTTTCGTTGCTGATTTGATGTATGAAATTGATTTGTCGCATAATCAAAACCCTTGTAGAGACCGGATATATCGCGTCTCTACACTTAAATTCATACCGGGATTCAGCAACGCCAATTTTTCTATACCTCATTTACCTGCAAGGTGCTGTAAATTGCCTATGAAGATTAATCGGATAAAAAACTAGTAGTCAGTCTCATTCGTTTTGATAGTATGTAGAGAACTAGTACTGCTACGTCTTCCCACCTGAAAAAGAAAACAAACCCATCATATTTGATAAAAAAACATCCAATCCCCAATTCCCAAAATAAAATAAATGAAAAATCCCGTTTTAGCTTCAACTAAAATGGGATTACTTTTAATATTACGGACAATACAACAAACGATACCGATTATCTATTGATATGCAACTTGTGGTCCAGCCCAAATATCAGTACTCTTTCTACCAAAAGTAGTAGGTTGGTCTACTTCTGGTGTAGCGACTGTTTTACCATCATTTGCAACTGTAATAGTAGGCCAAGTTTCTTGACCCATTTCACCAGCCCGGAATACTACATTATCCGGTGTATTCTTACTCCAACCTAATAGAACCGCAATATCATATTGATGATTCTTTTGAGAAGGAGCAACTGTATTAGCGCGATTTTTCTGACGATTCCAAATAAGTGCTTTGTCTGTAGCGTGAGCGGTATTGAATAAACCTTCAAATTTGCGTGCTAAGAAACGCTCACCATTCTCAGACCAGCCAACAGGAACTAATACACCTATTTTTCCTGGAACTTGGCTGTTTTCACCCTGCATTTTCTTAGCTTTAAGTAAAGGGTCTACTAAAGCAGAAGTTGATGCAACAACCTTTAAATTATTAGTTTTTCTATCTTCCACAAACAACACGCTGCTTACGCGGCTTTTGTGCATTTCCGACTTAACTTCTAACTTGACGCGGCTGTAAATAGAATAACGACCGTCTGGAGAAGTTACAGGTACGCTACGGTAATAGCGCGTTCCCGAACCACCATTAGCACTTACAGTTTCCTGAGTAGCGTTTATCCATGTCCAAGGAATTGAATGAGGACTCCCAATTGGGTCTTGCTGGGATAATTCTGATTCTTGTGGTTCTTCGCTTACAGGTGCGTCAGTTGTATGAGGAATGATATTTCTTCTCAAAGCAACTATTTTAGTTGCCTTTAATGACTTGGCACCTGCTAATTTAGCTACTAAAATATCTTTTTTTGAAGATTGAGTTTTTGCAGCTTTTAAACGCTGTGCCAACTTAATTCCATTAGCAGAGCTTTTTCTTGGTACCACTTTAGTATTGGTAACAGAAGGTGCTAGCTCGACTTGTACAAATGGGTCTTCTTCAACAAAAGAAGAATCATTAGAAGCAGCAGTTTCTTCTCCTTGAGTAAAAGTCTCTATAGTTAAAGACCCTGCTGTATTCGGCTGTATAATTTGAGGCTTGATAACCGCAGCGATTTTCATTGACTCAGATTTTTCTTCAGATGTCAAAGTTTTGACCGCTTCTGGCTGCGATAATTCATATTTTCTCGCAATCGGAACCTCTACTAACGTCGATTCCAATTCTGGAACTTCGGCAGCAACTTTAGTTGCTTCTGAAAGATTAGCCGAACTGGAATGCGCTGATGCTCCGACTACAGGCGCAATCAGTATTACGACTAATACGTACTTGAGGAATGGTTGCACGCGAAACCATCCTGACAGTAAAAGATGTTTCAGCATTTGTTGGTTGACTCTCTAGAGGGCGGTTGCTGTGGGAGGAGCAATGCCTCACGGCAATGGGGCAGGCTATCTTCTATATGTATAACAGGGAACTTTCAAATTTAACGAGATTGTCTACTTTAATTTCGCATAATTTACGAAATTAGAGTATTGTTTTTTACTCATTTTCCTAAACAATTGTTTAGAAAGTTATCATTTAGATAAAGTTTATTGAGTAAAGTTGTTTGCTATCGCCGAATGTGTATAAGGGCGAAAAATAACACTAGAATAGAAACTTTCTTAGAGAAAGCAAAATGAGCAACAATAGATTCACCGCTTCAGATTAAGATTACACGGAATTCAATGTAACCTAAATAACTTTATACAGATATCAGAATCAGAATCTTAGCTACTAAGTAGTCACTTACGTAACTTCCACATTTCAAACGCCGATTCCGGTAATGTATGAGGAATATTAAAAAAATAGTCGAACAGGAACTAACAGTTGTATTCTAGATGCTACTTTACATTTACTTACAAGGAAACAATTACCTGTATCAAATGTAATATTTTACTGAATCGATATACTTAGGAAAACTTAGCTATAATCGCTTAGATTTCACTAGAGGGATAATAGAATAAAGGAAAGCAATAAAACGTAATAAATAAAAAATACTAATTTTTAATATTCAATTTGTCCTACATCAACATTAGTATAGTCTATGAATACAATAATTGCACTCTGCCAATTGACTTATTCTAAAAAAAGCAGTACTAGTGCCTTCATGTAAGTATTGATAAGTAAATTTACTGTTTACAGTCGAAATATTAGCCCTGGCTATCTATGAAAGTAATATTTTTTGGTACTCCTCAATTCGCCGTTCCGACTCTAGAACAATTGCTTAGTCATTCAGATTTTGAAGTGCTTGCAGTAGTGACTCAGCCAGATAAAGTACGTGGACGGGGCAAGAAAATCACACCTTCTCCTGTCAAAAGTGTTGCTGTTTCACATGATTTACCTGTATGGCAACCGACTCGAATAAAAAAAGATGAAGCGACTTTAAATCAATTAAAGGAAATAGGTGCAGATGCATTTGTTGTAATTGCTTACGGACAAATTCTCTCGCAAGAAATTTTAGATATACCAAAAATTGCTTGCGTCAACGTGCATGGCTCGATTTTACCTGAATACCGGGGTGCAGCCCCAATTCAATGGTGTTTACACAACGGAGAACAAGAAACTGGGATAACCACCATGTTAATGGATGCGGGTATGGATACCGGCGCAATGTTAATAAAAGCTACAACACCCATTGGATTGCTTGATAATTCGCAAGATTTGGCGGAAAGATTAGCATCCATGGGCGCAGACTTGTTGGTAGAAACACTTATCAAACTTCAAAAACAAGAAATTCAACCTACTGCTCAAAATAATTCCCAAGCAACCTATGCACCCTTAATCAAAAAAGAAGATTATTCTTTGGATTGGTCAAAAAGTGCCATAGAACTACACAACAAAATTAGGGGTTTTTATCCTAACTGTGTCGCAACATTTCGTAATCAACCAATCAAAATTACAGCTACTGCTCCACTTAGTTCGGACTACTCCAATAAATCATTAGCATTGCTTCAAGAAATACAAAGTAAGTTACCAGATTTATCAAACTTATCAGGTAAACCTGGAGAAGTTGTCAGTATTGTCAAAGGAGTAGGAGCAATTGTACAGACTGGTAATGGTTTACTGTTATTGCGAGAGGTACAGTTAGCTGGAAAACGTCCTCAATCGGGATGGGATTTTGTTAATGGTACTCGTTTAACTGTGGGGGAAGAGTTAGGAGTTAGGAGTTAAGAGTTAGGAGTTTGGATTTTGGATTTTGGAGTTTGGATTTTGGATTGAGAGTTAGGAGTTAAATATCTATTTAAAAAGCTATTATTGCTCGGTAACAGTAAATAATTAGTATTATTTCTTATTTTTTATTTTT
>CAKZYM010000903.1 GCA_937884685.1 uncultured Calothrix sp. | reverse complement strand
GTAATCGTACTGCTATGACTTTTGACCGCGATATTGAGCTGGTCGCAAATTGCTAATAGCTCTTTATTTTCCAAATTCAATTCCTTTGATAATTCGTAAATTCTGACTTTGCCGTTGTTCATCCACTCTTCCCCTATAATTTACAGTTTTAACGGATGGTTGCCAGCTTTTACGACATCTCCATCCTTTGTTTACTGTGTAACGGTTGCCATTTTCAATTTGAAAAGGTTCCTCCTGAAAAAGGAAAGAGAGATGTTTTGGTTGGGAAGCTGGCATCTCCTTGATTGCCGCTATATTGATTAACGCTAAAATGCAACCCATGATGCGTGACCAAGTGCGGATATTTAATTTTTTGCTTTGTTGATGTTTCTATTGGGTCTAACACACGATCTGCCTACAATGACTAAGTGAAGGCGAGTGCCTTTACAGATGAAAAGAGCCATGTGTCAATACTCGTTTATAATGCCAGGCACTAACCTTCTTTACTAAAAGATGATGTTACAACCATTTTTACGGATATAGCCGAATCCCGCTTGTATTATTCGCCCGATTGTACCCCCTACTTAGAATTTAATCAGTAAAAAAGTTATTTTTGGATATCGGGACAAGACAATTGCTCCCAGAGCGTGGTATACAGTGTTTCAGGCACTGATGCGCGTAATGCTCGTCCCAGCTTATTTTTTTTCTGAGCAACACTAAGGCAGCTTGGAGTAGGACAAATATAAGCTGAACGCCCCATACCCTGATTTAATTGTACCTTTCCTTCAGGAAACACGCGGACAATCCGCCAAAACTCGTGTTTTAAACTGACTTTTCGGCAACTAATACAACGTCTCCAATTTTGTTTCATTTCACCTAAATATTTGACTTTAACTATTACCTCATAAATTACTACTAATAAATTGTTTGATTTTCTGACTCAAATTCGGAGTCAGTTTCATCCAATGCGGTTTTCGGTAACTCGGAATCAAATTGTTGATTATCCGAATCTAATCTATCAGATTCTAATTTCTCTAATTCAAGTTTTTCTAATTCTTCAAGTTTTTCTAATTCTTCTAATTCTTCAAGTTCTGCTGCATGTTGTGCTCTTGCTGCTGCAAATTTTGTATCTTCTGCTTCAAAATCGTATTTGGCTTTATCTTTAATATCTATTTTCCAACCAGTAAGTCTAGCAGCTAGGCGAACGTTTTGTCCTTCTTTACCGATTGCCAAACTTAACTGATCTTCGGCTACGAGTACATGAGTTTGTCTGGTTTCTGGGTCCATCAAACGAACGTCATCTACACGGGCTGGACTTAGAGCGTTGGCAATATAGGTTGCTGGGTCTGGGGACCAACGAATCACGTCAATTTTTTCACCACGTAATTCATTTACTACTACTTGAATTCTCGAACCTCGCGCTCCAATACAGGCTCCAACTGGGTCTACATCCCGGTCTAGAGTATCTACGGCTATTTTTGTTCTCGGCC
The DNA here is from genome assembly GCA_937884685.1 of uncultured Calothrix sp. Classification (GTDB taxonomy): domain Bacteria; phylum Cyanobacteriota; class Cyanobacteriia; order Cyanobacteriales; family Nostocaceae; genus Rivularia. Next base: position 4,077 of record CAKZYM010000903.1, on the reverse strand, counting down.
CAACATAAGAAGATGGGGGATTAGCTTCCCGAGCAACGGCAACGATTCGTACAACTTCGTCCTCAATTTCCGGTACTTCATTAGCAAATAGATACACTACCAAACCAGCATCAGCTCTAGAAACTAGTAATTGTGGGCCTCGCTGCTGACCTCTTGAAACTTTTTTCAGATATACTCGAAAAGTAGCACCAATACGATAATTATCGTTGGGTAGCTGTTCGCGTTTTGGTAATTCCGCTTCTACTTCTGGCTGACCAAAACCACTAGTTACGGCCATAATTACCGATTGTCTTTCAAATCGCAGTACTCTTGCTTGTAGTACCGTAGCTTCCAAATCTTGGAACTCTTCCTGAATTAATTGTCGCTGTTGGTCGCGTAGTTTTTGTGAAAGCACCTGTTTGGTTTGCATTGCAGCCATGCGACCAAATTCTTTTTTATCAGGAGTTACATCTACAACTACTTCTTGTCCTATTAATTGTGCTGCATCATCACCAAGTTCTTCGACAATTTCTTTAACATCCTCAAGAGCAATTTGATGGTCGGAATTAGTTACTTCTTCAACTATAGTTTTAGTCGAAACAACCCGAAATCCTTCATCTTCAATATCGAGTTCTACTTCAAAATTTTCAAAGTAATCTTCATCAAATTGTTTGCGGTCTAAATTTTGAGCGCGACGATACCGTTCGTAACCTTTAAGCAGTGCTTCTCTAATTGCAGATTGCACAGCTAAACGCGGTAAATTTCGCTCTCGACTTATACTTTCAATTAATTCTTTTAATCCAAGTAATTTAAGCATTGACATACATCGTTCTCCTAAAAAAATCGCAACAGATAACAGCAAAATTAGAGACGAGAAATAAGCGGTGTGCTGCCACCATACGGCTAATTGCTAAAAAAACAGTTAGTTGTTGGTTGAAGAATCAGCCTTAACCATTTTCAACAAAAGTCTTCTTAGCAAAAAACCGCTTCACGTCCGCATAAGAAGCAGTCCTGGTTAGAATAAGTCTCCCTATTTAATCGCGTTCTTCATCTAATTGCACGCTGGTGATGTTTGAACGAGGGATTTCGATTACACGACCCTTTTTATTTAAGTAAACGCTTTTTTCATCTCGGCGAACCAGTTTACCATTTAACTCGGAATGTCCTTGATGGGGTGGGGAAGTTAAAACCTTAATCGGGAACCCTTTAAAAGATATGAATTCCCGGTCGGTTTGCAATTGCTGGGAAATACCGGGACTAGACACTTCCAATACATAGGCATCCGGGATAATTGACGCTGCATCCAAACTTGCTTCTAAATTACGGCTCATACGCTCGCAATCGTTCAAACTAGTATCCTGGTTGGGATTACGGATGTCTACTCGCAATACTGGAGGGCTTTGATTGGTATGAAAAACCACTTTCACGACCTCTAGTTCAAGGTCTTTTGCTACTGGTGTTGCTAAGTCAATGATTTGGGGAACTAAAGGATGAGTCATGTGGCAATTCCAACAAAAAAAGTGGGCTATAACCCACTCCCTGCGATAAGTATATCTTCCAAGAAGTCTTGCAACGAACCGTAAGAAAGTTCGTCCTTAATCTGAGTTTAGCGCATTTTTTCCAAATGCTTGCAGCAAAAAATGTACAATTACCTGTTTCTAGTTTGATTAATATAAGCGCTCTGGGAGCTACTGGTATCTGGTAGCAAGGGGATAGAGACTTCTGAATTTACTTTTCTAGTTTGTTCAAGAATTTGCTCTATGTCTTCTTCGGAGAGACGTTGAACGTAGTTGATTTTTATTTCTTCTAAGAAATCAATTAACAAGCTTTGTATTTCTGAGAGTACTTTTTTTCTCTGGATTTCGTCTGCCAAAGATTCCGAGAAGCGTTTGACTAAATCGCTTGAAAGTTTAGCAGATACTGGGTCTTCTGTTGCTGAAACTAAAGCATGGTAGAAATTTATGGTAATTTGATTTGCCAGTTGTTCGCTTAACTGGCTTTGCATTTGTCCTATCCCTGGTAAGTTTCGGAAATTACGATAGATAGAAGACTGGTTAAATGCGCTATCTATATTGTGTTGTAAAAGAGCTACTATTTGCGGTTGGATTTTTGGTAGCACTTGTTTAATAACTGTCTGGACAAAAATTCCTGCTAAAGCTTCTATTTCATTAACGTTATTTATGTCTACATAAGGTTGTAATGTTCTACTTTGTTGTAGCCACCGAGTTAAATCTCCTTGTTTGATTGAACTTTGGGTTTGATTTATTACTCGTACTACTACTATTTGCGTTATTTCTTCTGCAAAATTAGCTACAATTCCTTGTTGAGCTTGGTGGCGTAAATCTTGTAAATTTAATAACTCTGCTTTTTCTAAACGAAATAGTACGGGTATGATTCTTAACCAACGCCAAAAAGGTAGTATTAAAAATACATCATACCAATGCCACAAAATAGAATTTAACCAGCTAAATCCAGGATGGCGGCGTTTTATATAATAACTACGCGCTAATAATTCAAGTGTAAATAAAATGATAAATGGTAAATCAATTATCCAAAATTTATCAATTAATTCCCCATTCTCGCCAATTTGTCGATAGTAATTAGTTGAGATTAAAGGTTTAATTTTTTGATTGAAAAAGTTTAGCTCTCTAATTAAACCTTGTTTTGATAAATATTCTTGACTCCAGAAAGTAGAAAAAGCGCCCTTAGAAGATTCATTATCAATACGTTCGCGCATCCGATTCTTTATTTTTTCTAGAGTTCCACTTTTTGAAGCTCCTGCAAATGGATTATTCTCTATCATTTCCACGCTTAAATCGCGTAATTCTTTGAGCTTATTTTCCGCTATCTTTGAGTTGATTCTTCTTACACTAATTAGGCTCTCTAATTCTTCTACAGTTTCTAAATAATTTTGAGTTTCTCGATGAGGTTCAATTCCTTTAATGGGGTCATATATTTTTTGGATTTGGGTCAAGTTACGTAAGTAAAAATCGCGCCATCCAACATAGGTTAAGTTAAATAAGACTAATGCTAAATTTACCGTAGCGGTAAGCGCTATTAGTCTTTCAAACCAAAGATTTTTTTTCTTTTTCAGATTTTTACTTGTCATTATTCCTTCAGTGTTATTACATTTTTTTGATAAGACTTTCGGTATTATATTTAATAATCCCTAGCGAATTTATATGTATTTTATTCAGTCAAAATATTGTTTTTTTGTATATTTTATATCAATTTAAAAATTTACTTAATTCAAAATTATTTAACTATTTATACAAGCTATTTAAGATACATCTACAGGAAGATGACAAAGAAATTTATTGATATTTATCTAAAATAATTACGAAAAAATTATCTTAATCAAAAAATTATTAACAATAAGGAAAAAAAATGGGAAAAGTAGCTTAAATAAACTTAAAATGCAGCTGTATGGCTTAAAGATTTTGCCGATTTTAATGACTCGGAGTTTTAATCATGTGGTGTGAGTTTAGTAAAAAGAACATTTTTGTCGCAGCTACCTGCGTTATTGTAAGCGGTGTAGCAGTTTCAAGTACAGTTTGGGCTGCTCGTCAGCGGAATTATACTCCACGAGAATTCCGCTCTGTCTTGTACGGATTGGGGTACAACGTGGCAGTTTCCGAAGCTCCTTTGACAGATGCTCAAACCAAAAAAGCAATTCGCGAATTTCAACGGGGATACAAAATAGGAATTGACGGTATAGCAGGGTCAGAAACTCAAAATCTTGCTGCCGAAATTGTTAAAAGTCTTAAGTACAACTTGAATTTAGTTTCTAATCCCGACCCTAAATTAACACTCAATCAATTTTATGGGCCAAGAACCCAAGAAGTAGTTAAGGAATATCAGGAGCAGTTAAACATAGAGCAAAGCGGAATAGCCGATTTAGCTTTGCGTCAAAAACTTAATCAGCAAGCAAAGGACAATCCCGAACAACCATCACCAACACCAACACCTTCACCATCACCAACACCGGTGATCTGAACATCAACGGTGGGTCCATGACGAGCCTGGACAACAACACCGGCGGTGATGTGGACGTCACCGGTGGGGGCACGATTGACACCACGGGCACGAACGCGGCGG
>CAKZYM010000902.1 GCA_937884685.1 uncultured Calothrix sp. | reverse complement strand
TTAAAAGTTTTTCAAAAAAAAATATTTTTTTCGATATAATCTATTGGGATGTGTATATGCAATTTTTTATTTTTTTTCAATCACTCCAATATTGAGACCAAATCAAAAAAAAATCACAATCTATTCTCAGAAAGCGGAACAGCAAGCAACTAATTTTTAAGAAAATTCACAATAAATAAAAATAAAAAGCTCTCTCTATTTTTGGCATTGCTGATTCAAAATATGAATAGCCCCCCAACCCCCAATTCTGGGGGAGAAATGTATTTTAAAGTCCCCCAATATTGGGGGATTTAGGGGGCTTAACTTAGATACCAATTGAGAATTCATATCTGTATTCAGCAACGCCAAATTTCTTTTATTGACGTGATACTATCCTAATCATTTAATATACGGTTATAAATAATAGCTGATATGAAAAATTTTTCTCTTCCTCTATATTCTATTTTTTGCTTTCTTAGTATTTTATCCTCTCCTAAGATGGCATTTAGTCAAGTATCTGGGGATGGAAGTTTAAATACTAATGTAACTACTAACGACCAATTGAATTTTAATATAAATGACGGCAGTCGAGCCGGAAATAATTTGTATCATAGTTTTGAAGAGTTTTCTGTCAAGAGTGGTGGTTCGGCTATTTTTAATCATTCTGCTGATGTTGTTAATATAATTAATCGGGTGACTGGTGGTAATGTTTCTGATATTAACGGTTTAATTAGAGCTACGGGAAATGCAAATTTATTTTTAATTAATCCCCAAGGAATTGTTTTTGGTGAAGATGCGAGTTTAGATATTGGTGGTTCTTTTTTTGGTAGTACTGCTGATAGTATTAATTTCACTGATGGAAGTGTTTTTAGTGCGTTAAATCCTCAAGAAGAACCGTTATTAACTGTTAGTACTCCTTTGGGTTTGCAGTACGGTCAAAATCCGGGGAATATTACGGTAAGAGGTACTGGAAGTAATCTGTTATTTGACCCAATCGGGCTGGTAGATGAGAGAAACGTCGGTTTACAAGTTCCATCTGGAAAAACCTTGGCTCTGGTTGGGGGTAATGTAATTGTTGAAGGTGGAAATTTAACCGCAGGGGGAGGAAGAATTGAAGTTGGTAGTGTGGGAAGTAATAGTAATGTTGGTTTGACTCCTGGGAATGATATTTGGGAGTTGGGTTATGAAGCAGTAGATAATTTTCAAAATATCGAATTTTCTCAGGTTGCTTCTGCGGATGTGAGTAGTGCTAATCCAGGTTCGATAAATCTTGTCGGAAATTCAATCATTTTTAGCGAAGGAAGTAGTTTATTAGGATTAATTTCCGGTACAAATACGAGACCGGGAACGGGAGATATAAATATTCAAGCTCAAGATACAGTACAGTTTAGCGGTTTTGGTGACACTGGTTTACCTGCTTTCGTATTAGCTCAAGTTAACCCCGACGGTGAAACAAATGCAGCAAATATCAGCATCAAAACCAGTCGATTACTATTAGGTGATGGTGTTAATGTTTTATCTACCACCGCAGGTAATGGGAATGCGGGAAATATAAATATTGATGCTGACGAATTAATTGAATTAAACGGTGGAAATATCTTTGGAGGTGGTAGTTCAATCGCAACTCAAGTAGAACCTGGAGGGGTGGGAAATGCAGGTGTATTAACTGTAAAAACCAAACGATTAATAATGAATGATGGAGCGCAAATTTCATCCACAACTCGAGGTAACGGTAACGGTGGAAATTTGTTTATTAATGCTTCAGAATCTGTAGAGTTATTAGGTTTAGCTGAAGATGGATTCAGCAGTCGGATATTTTCTCAGGTAAATCGCGGGGGTGTTGGTAATTCGGGAACTCTAACTATAGATACCCGAAATTTAATTTTACGCGATGGAGCGCAGATTGGAAGCGGGACTTTTGGTCAAGGGAATGGTAATGATTTGACAATTAATGCTTCTGAATCAGTAGAATTAAGTGGTGTTGATATAGATGGAATTGGTAGTGCAATTTCCAGTCAAACTAGTATTGATGCAATCGGAAATGCTGGAAATTTAACGATAGAAACGGGAAAATTGAGTCTTAATAATGACGCTTTTATTACATCTTCAACTAATAATATAGGCAACAGTGGAAATTTAAAAATTCAAGCATCAGATTCGGTGGTTGTAGACAATGGAAGCTTTATTGCAGCTAGAGCATCGGAAGGAGGAAGAGCTGGTAACTTGGATATAGTTACAAATAAGTTAATAGTTGATAATTTAGCGGAATTACGTGTAAGTGGAAAAGGACAATTCCCTGCCAGTAGTTTAACCATAAATGCTAATTCTATTTTGCTTGATAATCAAGGTAGTATAAACGCAGTAGCCGAAACAGGTACCGAGGGAAATATTTCTCTGACATCTCAAGATGTCGTACTCCGTCGAAACAGTAGAATTACAACTAATGTTGATAACGGTACGGGTGGAAATATTAATATTGATGCCGATGTTTTAGCAATTTTAGAAAACAGTGAAATTGTAGCTCAAGTAATAGAAGGACGTGGAGGAAATATTAATATTACAACTCAAGGTTTATTTCAATCTCCAGATACTCTTATTGATGCAAGTGCTGAATTAGGAATTGATGGAATTATCGAAATTAACACTCCCGACATTGACCCCAGTCAAGAAGTAACCGAACTTCCAGAAGGGATTATTGATACAGATAATTTAGTTGCAACTAGCTGTCTTATCCCTAGCAGTAGAAATCGAGGTAAATTTGTCGTAACTGGTTCCGGAGGTTTAGCAAGCACTCCAGATGGTGTTTCTAGTTCAAACTTTGCAACTTTTTCGGTTCCTAAAAACAATCAACAACAAGTATCAAATCCCCAGAAAGCAAGTCCATTAGTTATCGAATCCGAAGGTATTTATACTTTGGAAAATGGTAGCGTGGTTTTGGGAAGAAGGTGTGGGTAAGGTAATGGGTAATGGGTAATTGGTAATTGGGCATGGTTAATTGGTAATATTATTCCTAGGGTGCGTTATGGCTTCAGAAAGACCGCACCGCGACCATTACAAAATGGTGTTGGGTTGCGCTCTGCTTAACCCAACCTACAATCAATTAACCTTCTACAATTCTTGTGGGGTGGACATCCCTGTCTGCCCAGTTTTTAGCGACTACATTCTATTACCCATTACTCAATCACAACCAATTCCCCACCAATACAAAGGGGGCCCAGTAACCGGGGTGAGCGTAACGTCCTTGGGAATTTTCTGCGAGCCATTTTTTCTGTGTTGCTTGCAGGGCTTGGGCTTTGCTCATTCCTTGACGCAGGTTATCGTAAAATTGCACGATGATTGATGCTGTGGCTTCGTCGTCGATGTTCCACAGGGATGCGACGGAACTTCTCGCTCCTGCTTGCAGAGATACACCTGCTATTCCTAATGCATCTCTTTGGCTACCTACTGCGGTTTGACATCCGGTTAGTGTTAGTAATTCTAGGACTTCGTTGTCGTCACTTTGAGTATTTTGGATGATTTGGTAGAGGTTCCCTAAAGTAATTGTTTTGTTGTATTTCTGTATCTTACGATTATTCTTTTTTTGTTCTCCTGAGATTAAATATGTTTGTTTGGAGTCGTAACCAAATCTAGCATGGGTTGCTAGGTGGAGAATTTCGGGTTTATATTGACGAAGTTTTTGGGTTAATTGTTGGGAAGTAAAGTTTTCATTTAAAACTATTTTGCTATCGGATATAACTTGGTCAATTCCTTGCATTTCGGCTTTGACAGCGCTTAATGCTGGAAAGAACGTATTTTTATCTATTGCGCTATCATCTGTTAATCCAAAGGCTAGAATTTTTAAGTCTTTGGTATTCAAAGCTTGGGGACTGGTTAAAGATAAACTGGGTGTATTTCCGATTGCATATTTTTCAACTAAAAATTGCTTTCCGTCGTATAAAGTTCCCATCGGGATAGTCCATAAAACCCCGTCTTGAACGAATACTAATGTTTTAATTTTTTCTAAGTCTTTCGTAAAGGGAGTAATAAACCAGCTATAGATTTCTTTGGCGTTTTTACGATAGCTGTTTCGTCTATCGGAAAGTTTTTCTAAGTTGATGCGAAATTGATTTACTGTCTCCACAGCAGTTTTCTTAGGGATGGGAATCCAATTCATTTTTAATCTAATTGAGTTGGATTCTGGCAGCATTAAAATAACAGCAATCCCATCTTCGAGCATAATTGACCTAAATACAGCGGTATTTTTATCGACTTGAGCAATCGGTTTATCAATTAACTGCAAATCGCAATCGCTTCCGAGATAGTTTCTTAATTCTGCTAATCTTAATTTATCAAGGGTGTTGAGTGCAGAATTTAAATTTTGCTGTAATTTCACTGTCTTAGTATTACTAGCTTTTAACGCATTTCTAATTCTTAATTCTGCTAAATTACGGTAAATTTTTTCTACACTATCTTGGAAATCCAAGCGTACATCTCGGTTAGCTATGGCAATATCTTTTTCAATATCTTCTAAAGTATTTGCCGAACTTTCATAAGCTTCTATTGCTAGGGATTCTCTATTTGTTGCTTTATATATTCTTCCTGCTTGCCATTCCCATAAATAACGACTTTCTTTTGTTTCGGCAGCTATTTGAGCTTGATTGGTAAAGTTGAGAGCGTTGTGATAATTTCCGCTACATTCGTAAACATGTCCCAGCCAACCTAAAGCAAAAGATTGTGTTTGTTTATCTCCGATATTTTGAGCAATTTTCAATCCTCGCTCAAACAAATTAACAATTTTTGGGGAAGACTTGGATTGAAAACATTCATATCCAGATGTAACAATCCCCGAATCACTATTCACTTTCTGGATTAATCTTGCTAATTTAATCAGCGCAAAAGCCTTTTTTCGCGAGGGTGGTAATTTTTCTATATTCCTTTCTATTTGCTCGAATATTTCTGGTTTTTTTTCTGGATTCATTTCTGAGTTAAAATTCTTATTCTGCTTAAAATCAAGTTGATTTTGAGAACGATAGTAAGGTAAAACCAAATTTAATAAAGCCGAAACTTCACCTTGAGTATTATTTTCAATCCGAGCAATTTTTAAACTATTTTCAAAATAGCGAATCGCTGCGTTTTCATAAACACCAGCTTGTTTTGTGAATTTCTCTACAGCTTCGTTATCATCAGCTTCAGAAGCAAAATTAATATACCGATAATTTCTTTGAGCCAAACTCGTATACAGATTACCGAAATTATTCGCAGCAGCCATTAAATAACCACGATTTTCTAACTTCCCGGCTTTTTTATAGCTTGAACTCAACACTTGAATTGCTCTGTCATATTCACCCAAAAAATACAAAGCATTTCCCAAACTTCCATTCGCTGCTGCTTCTCCTAAACCATCCTTTTCCCTAATTGCAATTCCTAAAGCGCTATCTTCAGTACATTGCTGATTACCCATATCCCCACACAACAGATTAATCGCACGTTTATGCTGTCCTAAATCGCTGTATGCTTGAGCAACTTCAGTTAACATTCGTCCTACTTGTTTTGTATTATCAGCAGAACGATAAAAATCAATAACTTGGTTTAAATAATTTATAGTTTTATCAACTTCCCCTATTTGTTGATAAGCTCGTGCTAAATATTGACGTGTCTGAATATCACTTTCTTGCTGTTTATCTTCACCTGCTTGAGAAAGACTTTTGAGCCATACAGCAATAGCACCGCGAAAATCACCAGCATTATAAAGTTCAATTCCCCGCTCTACAACCGCTGTCGGTGCTAGAGTTGCAGCTATGGGAATATTGTGATTAAACCACAAACAAAAAATTAAGGTGAAAGTGAAAATTAAATAATAGAAGCGTTTCATATTAGTTGGGAGTTAGGAGTTAGGAGTTAGGATTTAGAAATTGTAGGTTGGGTTGAGGAACGAAACCCAACAAATACGAATTGTGAGTTGGGAGTAGCGAATAAAGTATTTTATTACCAATTACCAATTACCAATTACCAATTACCAACTCTTTACTCGCTACTTGCTACTCACTATTCCCTATTCCATTTTTATCCAATGAATTTGACAATTTTGTAAAGTTTTGAGTTCGGATGGGTTTGATGTAATTTGATTTAGTAATGCAAGTTTCAATTTTTTCATTCTTGGTTTTTTAGAAGCAGTATTTTTATTTCCTGCTAATACTGTCATTAAAGCATCATGTTCAAGTCCGTTTTTAGCAAATAACATTGCTTTATCTTCTGGATTAACTGCTTGTTTTATTTGATTTTTTAGATTTGGCTGTATGGGTGCCATTTCTATTTCTGCTTCTGCAAATAAATTCGCTGATGGACGATTGCGATCGCAAATTAATTCGACTTGCCAAAGATATTTTTTTCCTGTTTCGAGGGAGACGGTTTTTGGCATAGGTAAGACCATGATTCCAGGTTTGGTCTGAAAGTCTTTATCTGTAATTTCTTTAACTAATTCGTACTCTTGAGTAGCGCTGTCTTCTTGATACAGTCTAAACTGCATTTGTCGAATTTGAGAATCTCTTATAAACCATGCAAAAATTGGATTACTCGAAATTGTATTAGCTTTTTTTGTATTAGATGAAAGTAGTATTAAAGCTGGTGGAGCATTTTTTAATACCCTCCTATTATTACTGCATCCCCTAGAACCTGCTGACCTACCATTGGTTCTTGGTGGCGGTTCATCCTGCCTTTTTGGCTTGCCCGAACTCGCTGAAGGCATCAGCAAAAACCAGAAAAATATTGATAATAAGCTAGTTGCTAGAACTCGATTGTATTTCATAATTCCTGGGTGATTAATATGAATGTTTTGCACAATAATTTCTAGTGTTATTATCACATATACGGCAATGAGTATCTTAAGAAAATATTAAATTAATCAACTCAGAGTGTTAACATATTTGAATTAATCTCGCTAAATACGTACAGAATTAGGAATTAGTTAAATTGTATCTGTAGGTTGATTCAGTGAGATTAAAGTGCTTGATAAACTACGAGATTTAATCATATAGTTTCCAAAAAAGTTCGTCTTTCCTATTCTTGCTATTTTTTTGTAAATATTGCTCTCTACAAGTAATTTTTTTTGTAATTACTATCTATTAAGTGCTGCAAATGCATAACTAAAT
>CAKZYM010000901.1 GCA_937884685.1 uncultured Calothrix sp. | reverse complement strand
TCCTGCAAACCGAAAATGAATATTGGGAAGTTTATTTTGATTATTTTGATTATTTTGATTATTTTGATTATTTTGATTATTTACTTTCGTATTTACTTGAGAAACAGGAACTATTTCACCACCGCTTGATTTTTGTTTCTTTGGTGAGGAAGTTTCTTTTAAAGTCGAAGCATTAACATTTGAATTATTTAATGAATTATTTGAACCATTGATGGCTTCCGAATTCAAAAATGTTGGAGGTGGTGGTGGAGCGGGTAATGCGTTCGCTGGACTAGACGAAGAAATCAGTTCTTCCTCCACCTCTTCTACATCATCTTCTGGAGATTCAAAAGCAACAAACCCTGTAGAGTATATTTCTGTGTTTCTATTAGGATACTTTTTCCTTAGCTGCTTTAAAGAATTTTCTGCCCATTCTTTAACTTGAGAATTATTGCTTTGAACCAGAGATTCACACACCGCGATAGCCATTTCAATTTCGTCGCTGCGAGAGTAAGCAATTACTAACCCAACCTGGGCTTGTAAACTTTTTTTAATATCACTATCCCTAGCTGCAACTTCTTCTAAGATGATTTTAGCTGTGCGGTAATCTTCATTTTTGAGGGCAGCTAAACCAGCCTTCAAAGATGATTTGGAGTGTGAAGACATAGATACTCTTTCACCAAACTTATTACAAAATACTTAAATATTTGTGTTATTAATGTCGTGCTTGAATGTAGTTTTTTAATGTGGTGTTTAAAAATTTGCTTACATCTGAATAAATATTTCCATAAACATTATCTAGGACAAGCAAGACGGGCAAATTGCCCGTCATAACAGCTTAACCTCGATGGAAAATACCATCAAGAACTTGAATTGTTTCCAGATACAGGGGCTATCGCATTTAATTTCAAATCCGGATGGTCTTGCTTTAACTGATTGGTGTTCCATTCATTGCGGAATAGTAATACAGGTCGTCCCATACTATCTTTCATAGTGGTGGTGTTAAACAAACGTCCCACCTTTTCCAAAGCTTCCCAACCTCCTTCGACCCAACGAGCTACGCTGTAAGGCAAATAATCCAAACGAGTTTCTACACCATACTCGTTTTGCAAACGGTATTGTACAACTTCAAGCTGTAACTGACCGACTGCGGCCAAAACTGGGTCGCGTTTGGATTCATCCACCGAATACATGATTTGCACCGCTCCTTCTTCGCGCAATTCCGTTACACCTTTTTGAAATTGCTTAAATTTTGAAGGATTGGGATTTCTCAAAATAGCAAATAATTCCGGCGAAAAATAAGGAATACCCTCATATTCTAATTTTTTACCAGTGTAAATTGTATCGCCAATTGCAAAAACACCGGGATTATTCAAACCTATAACATCCCCCGGATAAGCTTCATCAATAGACGCTCGCTCCTGAGCAAACAGTTTTTGCGGACGAGATAAACGCACGTTCTTACCAGTACGAGCATGATTAACCGTCATATCTTTTTCAAACCGACCCGTACATACGCGAATAAACGCAACTCTGTCCCGATGCTTTGGGTCCATATTTGCTTGCAGTTTGAACACAAAACCGGAGAAATCTGGGTAGGTAGGGGGAACTTCACCCACACTACTATTGTGAGAACCCGGTTTCAGAGCGTATTGGAGAAAATTCTTGAGAAATAATTCTACGCCAAAATTAGTCATGGCCGACCCAAAAAATACCGGGGTCATTTTTCCTTGATGAATCAAATCCATGTCCAATTCGGGGCCGACTCCATCCAAAAGCTCTAAATCATCTTTGAGTTGATGATAAAGGTCTTGTTCCAAAAGTTCTTCTATTTTGGCATCACCCAAATCAACTATCGTATTTGCAGCTTCCTTGCTACCGTGAGCGCTGCGTTCAAATAAATGTATTTTCCCCTCCTGACGGTCAAATACACCTTTAAAACGGTCACCCATACCAATAGGCCAGTTTACCGCATAAGTTTGCAAATCTAATTCCTGCTCGATTTCGTCCAAAAGTTCTAACGCTTCCCTTCCCGGACGGTCAAGTTTATTTACGAAAGTAAAAATTGGAATACCCCGCATTTTACAAACTTCAAATAACTTTCGAGTCTGGGGTTCCAAACCTTTTGCAACGTCAATCAACATCACTGCATTATCAGCAGCACTTAAAGTTCGATATGTATCTTCACTAAAGTCTTGGTGTCCCGGAGTATCTAATAAATTTATTTGACATTTTTTGTACTCGAACTGCAAGACCGTTGAGGTAATAGAAATACCTCTTTGCTGTTCCATTTCCATCCAGTCAGAAGTCGCTTTACGCTGTGCCCTTCTAGCTTTTACAGAACCAGCTTCATGAATTGCACCCCCGTACAAAAGTAATTTTTCTGTCAGAGTAGTTTTACCAGCATCGGGGTGAGAAATAATGGCAAAATTGCGACGACGCTCAACTTCTTCGTAAATTTCTTTCTCAAGTTCGGTTGACATAAGGTAATTGTTTGATTGTATTCTAACTAAAATAATGGTTTTTCCAAATTAAGCGGAAGTCTTTTAATTTTAAGACGGCAATAATGCTCAGAGTTAATCTACATTTTGCCAACTATCTAGGTAATCGGTTCGTTATATAATTCAAAAGCTCAACTTCAGGGGAGGAGAAAATGTACGATACCGACAGCAGAAAGTTTTTATCAGCACTGTCTCATGGAGCTATTTTCTTAAACTTCATAGTGCTGCCAATAGCTATTCCTATAGTTATATTTTTTACCACCAAAGACCCAGTTGTTAAAGACAATGCCAAAGAAGCTCTCAATTTCTATTTAAATGTTTGGCTTCTCGGAGTAATTATCGGAGTATTGGTTACAGCCACTTTCGGTTTACTCTCACCTCTATTAGGCTTATGGTTCTTCATCCATTGGGGACTGACAATTTGGGCACTGTTTAATGTTTTTGGAGATTCTGACAAACCTTTTCGCTATCCCTTCATTTTTAGAGTCATTTAGCATTGAATATCCAGCAGATAAAGATTAGTTAGAAACTTTATTTGACAAGCTCTTCACTCACACTCCTTGCACTTCATTTCTCTCGAAAACATTACTTTACTCACAATTCCCATTGCTGTGTCTTAATGGTAATGTTTTTCCAATTTTCCGACACATGTTCATACATTAGGCAGCTTCTGAAAAAAATTTTAGGATATACACTATACACAAAAAGCGTTAATTTACAAGGAATAAGCTAGAAAGTTTTTGTATACATTAGCGCTTAATTACGACCTATTCTTTTACATAATTATCAACTATATAGTTATAAGCTTTTAAATTTAATTCAATTACTTGTATTTGTTGAAAAATTATCTTAATTACAAAGTAGGGAGTAGGGAATAAAAAGCGGCGACTAATAGTAACGATTATCTAAGTTTGAATTAAAAATGAACTCAAATGAACTAATTTTTTTCCAAAGTTCCCTGTATTTCTGAAGCGGCAATAATTTCAATAGCAATACCAGCGAATATGAATATTACAAGTTATTGCAACTGATTTACAAAATAATTATCTATCCCTTTCAAAATTAACTAATCAAAATTATTCCCTAAAATATTTAAGTAATATTTTCAAGAGTCGCTTTTTTAATCTTTTGTAAGATATATATACAGCTAACGGTAAAATACAAAATTGCCCTACATCTTCTCAGAAAGTAGGGCATCGGAAAGTTAAGCGCTGTTTTCAGCTTGCCCTTTTAAGGTTAAATTTTACCCTCAGTTTGTGACGCTTTTAATTGTGTCCGTGAAAGTTTTCCCTCGTTGTCTATAAAATTATGTTTCCTACTCATTGTCCCCTTCGTCTACGTAGCCATCCTCAATTACGTCGTATGGTACGCGAGACTGTATTAAATACAAACGATTTAATTTATCCCTTATTTGCCGTACCGCGTGAAAGTGTAGCCAATGAAGTAAAATCGATGCCGGGAGTTTTTCAACTTTCTGTTGACAAAATCGTCGAAGAAGCAAAACAAGTCTACGATTTAGGAATTCCAGCCGTTATTTTATTTGGTATTCCTGAAGACAAAGATGTAGAAGCTACAGGTGCTTAGCACGATTGCGGTATTGTCCAAAAAGCTGCTACAGCTATTAAAGAAGCAGTACCAGATTTAATTGTGATTGCTGACACTTGTTTGTGCTTATATACAGTCACGGTCATTGCGGTTATTTGGAAGTAGGGGATTTAAGCGGTAAAGTATTAAACGACCCGACTTTAGATTTGTTAAAAAAGACAGCAGTATCCCAGAAGAGGCAGGTGCGGATATCATTGCTCCTTCTGGAATGATGGGAGGTTTTGTGCAAGCTATTCGAGAAGGTTTAGAAGAAGCTGGTTTTCAAGACACGCCGATTTTATCCTACGCTGTTAAATATTCTTCTGCTTATTACGGCCCATTCCGCGATGCAGCCGATTCATCACCACAGTTTGGAGATAGAAGAACTTATCAGATGGACCCCGGAAACTCCGACGAAGCAATCAAAGGAATAGGATTAGATATTGCTGAAGGGGCTGATATGTTGATGGTTAAGCCTGCTTTGTCATATATGGAAATAATTTGGCGCGTCAAACAAGCTTGTAATTTGCCAGTTGCCGCTTATAATGTTTCCGGCGAATATTCAATGATTAAAGCCGCAGTTGTTAATGGTTGGATTGACGAAGAACGGGTTGTAATGGAAACTTTGACAAGTTTTAAACGTGCTGGAGCCGATTTAATTTTGACTTACCACGCGAAAGATGCAGCCCGATGGTTATAATAAACACAAAAAATTCCAAATATTAATTAGCATTAATTTTGTTGCGAAAAATATCTCGATGTAAAATTTTGCGTTGATATATTAACATTTATTAAAATTTTATGATTAATTTCTTCAAACATTATTGAGTATCTACGAACTATCGATATGACGTATTTTTATTTTTATGGAAATATTTGTCACCGCAGGCTGATAAATTAGCAATTATTAGCATCATTGGCTAAAAAACATCTACCTTTTTATATAAATTGAATATAAGCAATATTTTTGAAAATAGTAAGAGATTGTAGAATAGCTAGATTGCCATACGGGTATACAATATCCTATACAATAATATAGTTAACAAATAATTTTCGGTTGGCATTTTTACGTCAATTGATTTAATAAATCCAATTAATGAGTTTTGAAAAGGGAGCATTGAGATATGGATATGCAAGTCCTGAGAGAACGGGCGGGACTCAGCCGTGCAGAGGTTGCCTTCAGGCTTGCAATCAGTGAAACGAGCGTTCGCAACTGGGAAGCTGGGCGAACGGAACCGACCATGACACCGAAAAAATACTGGGATGCGTTGCGCCTATTTAAATGCACGCCAGAGGAGTTGGCGGAAGCTAGTGAGAAATCAATTAATCAAAGGCATAAACGTAAACCAGGAAGACCGAGAAGGTTCCCAGATCCGCAGCTTTCCGGACAAGTTTCTGGAACAAACGAGTCTGCGGCAAGCGTAACTCAATTCAATTCTGTAGAAGATTCAACAGTTTCTTCTAATCGTTAGATTTTGCTTTTTGAGCATTAGAAATTAGTAGTTTTACGGAGAAAATTTTTTATTTTTTGAAAATTCTTTGTGAAATAAATAATGCAGAAATTAGCAAAATAGTTTTGATTGCAGTTTTTATAGTTTTGTAATATCTAATTATTTCCAGCACTGTAATTCTATTGAAGAATTTAGTAGCTGGATTTTTTCTGACTATTTGTATGATGTGCTACTAATATTTAAATTAATATTTTGATTTTGAAGCATGTAATCAGTAGCATTTGTTCTTGAAGGAAGCGAATAAAACTGATATGTATTGAAACTGATATGTATATTTTGCAAGACACGAATCAATGCTGACTTAAAAGCAAATTGTCATTTTCAGAATCAAGAAACAATATATAATTCAAGACGGTGTAGTAATTTTTTGGTTTTATTGCTGTATATTATCCACAAGGTTCGGCATTCTTGTACAACTCGCGCTATTTTTACCGTATTTTTCACGGACACGCGATAAGATTCACTCATTCAAGAATTTCATTCAACAATATCTGTAAATTTTGATCTAATGGCAGAAACACTATTTTTTAATGCTTTGCGGGAAGCCACTGATGAAGAAATGGCGCGAGATAAAACCGTGATGGTACTTGGTGAAGATGTAGGACATTATGGTGGTTCCTATAAAGTTACTAAAGACTTGTACAAAAAATATGGTGAATTAAGAGTTTTAGATACACCTATCGCTGAAAATAGTTTTACCGGATTAGCAGTAGGTGCTGCAATGACCGGGTTAAGACCGATAATCGAAGGCATGAATATGGGCTTTTTGCTATTAGCCTTCAACCAAATATCTAATAATGCTGGGATGTTGCGATACACTTCAGGGGGTAACTTTAAAATACCTCTAGTAATTCGTGGTCCAGGTGGAGTCGGAAATCAATTAGGTGCAGAACATTCCCAGCGTTTGGAAGCTTATTTCCAAGCAGTTCCAGGATTAAAAATTGTGGCTTGTTCCACACCTTATAATGCCAAAGGTTTATTAAAATCAGCTATTCGTGACGATAATCCGGTATTGTTCTTTGAACACGTGCTGCTTTATAACTTAAAAGAAGATTTACCCGAAGAAGAATATTTACTACCGTTAGATAAAGCAGAAGTTGTACGAAGTGGTAAAGATGTCACAATTATTACTTATTCGCGGATGCGCTATCATGTAATGCAAGCCGTCAAAACATTAGAAAAATCAGGTTTCGACCCAGAAGTTATTGATTTAATTTCTTTAAAACCCTTGGATTTTGACACCATTGGCGAATCCATACGCAAAACCCACCGAGTAATTATTGTCGAAGAATGCATGAGAACTGGTGGTGTAGCAGCAGAAATTATTGCTTCAATTAACGACCGCTTGTTTGATGAATTAGACGCTCCAGTATTGCGACTTTCTTCTCAAGATATTCCTACACCTTACAACGGTAATTTAGAAAGATTGACAATTGTTCAACCAGAGCAAATTGTTGAAGCAGTTGAAAAAATGGTTGGCTCGTTAGTCTGACGATTTTGGATTTTAGATTTTGGATTTTGGATTAGGGAT
>CAKZYM010000900.1 GCA_937884685.1 uncultured Calothrix sp. | reverse complement strand
ATTTAAAGTTAGGAGTGATAAACCTCAATTTATCTCCTAACTTCTTTATAAGTAATTGACCGTCTTAGCCTACTTGGTTTTAGATTTTGGATTATTCTTTTCTTTTAAGAAAAGGCTCACCAATTTCAGATTTTATGCTTTAAATTGAATTCAAGATTCTGCTATTTAAGATTATTCTCTACTTAACCCAGAGGCTTATAGTTTATCTAAAAAATAAAATCCAAAATCTAAAATCCAAAATCCAAAATTTAGATGATTATTCTTGGCTCGGAGGTGCAACTTTTGTCTCAGACTTCTGAGCAGCACGTTGTTCGCGTCTTTTACGGTCTGCTGCAATCATATCTGCCATTACTATCGCAGCTTGCGCCATTTTATCAAGATTAGAGCGGTATAAGTCCAAATCTTTGGTCAATTTATCTTCTGATAAATTCAAGCTGTTAGCAATAGTTTTTAAAGCTTCATTACGAGCTTTTTCGTCTTTAACCATTTCTGGGTCTGACGTTTCTAATAAAGTATATAAACCAATGGCAAATAAACGACTGTATTTAAATGAAGAATTATTCGCAATACTTTCTAATAGTGTTTGCAGGTCAGAATCGTTACCCAAGCGCTTCTCGCTTAAATTATTAACCACATCTTTTCCAGATAGGTTTTTAGCTAATTCCTGCAACCGCTGAGCATCTTGTCTGTATTTCTGTGGGTCTTGTTCTACGGACTTAATCAAAGCATCGTAAATCGATTCTTTGTCTTCATCGGGTTTGTAACCCTCCATGAATCGGTCAAAAGTAGTCACAACACCCAAAGCATAAATGGGGTTGTATTTGAAATCAGCATTTACATCCAGCAAATGCATTTCTACCATTAATTCTTCCACTACCCGACGATAAATCGTGTTGATTGGACGGGTGTGAAGGCTGTAGAAAGTTCTTTTTGTTTCAGAAACAGTACGGACGTTATTCACGAAGAAATTTTTATGAAATTTAAGGGCAATGTAAACTTATTCTCGCGCTTGTATGCGACTTTGCCAAGTGATGATTATATTCTATTACGAGGGAACTAAGGTGCATCTACGCTTGCCTAGAAACAATTACAGTTTTACCAATAGCCACTTTGCGCTCCAATAAAACGGTTACAAGCATATTTTACGTATGGAAATAGGTAGTACAAACTCTTTTCCTATATAATCAACCCATATTTATAATAGTTTAATTTTTAATTTATATTTATGAGTTCTTTGCCAAGCTTGAACACCATCGCTGAGTATCTCGCAGGTGAATTTGAAAATAAAGAGCAAGCATTCTCAGAGCCCGCTTGGTACGTTAATTTACGAATGTGGCAAAGACCTGTACCTCTATTTCAGGAAGATAGCGTAACATTGTTTGCGGAGCAAGCTAATGTACTCAATATAGAGCAACCCTATCGTCAGCGAATCATGCGAATAACCGCTTCGACGGTTCAAGCAGAATTCAAAGCTCAATTTTACATGTTTAAAGACCCAACTGCATGGCGGGGTGCAGGTGAAAATAATACATTGCTAAATACTTTAACCCCCGAACAACTAGATATATTGCCGGGATGCGCTTTAATCGTGAATACTGAAATTTTGGCTCAAAATAAATACAAATTTATTGCAAAACCCATACCAGATACTCACTGTACCTTTAATTATGCAGGTAATACTGTAGAAGTATCTTTGGGATTTGAAGCAACTGAGAAAGAATTTTTTAGCTATGACAAAGGAATAGATATAGAAACCCGAAAAGCAACCTGGGGAGCAATTATGGGTCCCTATCGCTACACAAAATTGCAACAGTACTGAAAAAGTTAGGAGTTAGGAATTAGGAGCTAGAAATTACTCGTTGGGAATTAAGAATTAGGAATTATGGGTTAAAAGCAGCGTAGAATAACATATGACGAAAAACCGTATTTATAGCTCTATTTGGTAATTTTTATGCTTTTAAAACAAATTAAAGTTTAATAACCTTCTGATATAAACAGGTTTTTTTACTAAATTCTTAACTCCTAACTCTTAACTCCTAACTCTTAACTCTTAACTTACTTTTCAGCTAGCAATACTGCGAGGTACACCTTCTAAAGCTTCCTCTTCAGTTTCAAATATTTCAAATACAGTATCCATCATTGTTACTTCAAATACTAGTTTTGCTTCAGGATGTACATTACAAATACGGAAGCTACCTTTTACTTTATCCGCGTCACGCATTCCTGCAACTAAAGAAGTAAGCCCAGAACTATCAATAAAGTTTACCTGTCCTAAATTTACAACTACGTGAGGACTGAGCTTAGAAATACATTCTTGGAGCTTTAAACGAAACTGCCAAGCTGTAGTAATGTCTAAACGACCGGTAGGTGACAAAACAATTACCGTATTTCCGTCCTGAGTTGTATAAGTTTTTTGTTCTATATGAATCACAAAGTTTCCCCTAGCACTCTTCAAACTAACTAATTAGATACAGCTATTTATACAAAATACTGGTGAGATTGATAACGATAATATATGATTACTATCGCATTCCCTTATATATAAAAATAGGGAGAGGTATCAGTAACAAAATTTATTAATGCTGTAGCTAAAGAATAACAAGCTACAGCCTTAAATGTCACCTTGCACAAATGCTATGTTTAGTAGTTTAACTCACATTAATTAAGTATGTCTCTGGTTCCAGTTGACCCAATCTTGAGGCTTGAGGAAGGTTTCATACAATTCCGCTTCTGGGGAACCTGGTTCCGGCTTATACCCATACTGCCAGCGCACTAAAGGTGGTAAGGACATCAAAATGGACTCAGTACGTCCGTTGGTTTGCAAACCAAAAATGGTACCTCGGTCGTAAACCAAGTTAAATTCTACATACCGACCCCGACGATACAACTGAAAATCTCGTTGGCGATCGCCATATTCCATGGGATGTCTTTTCTTGACGATAGGTAGGTAAGCTGGTAAAAATGCCTTGCCGCATTCTTGAACAAAGGCAAATATTTCTTCCCAACTACGTGATGGTAATTCTCCGATTTCGTTACTATACTCGGCAGCAGCTTTGTCAGCATGAGGACCGCGATATAAAGCACCCGTTCCATCTTGATAATCGAAAAATAAACCTCCGACACCCCTTGTTTCTTGACGATGCTTGAGGTAGAAATATTCATCGCACCAGCGTTTAAACACCGGGTAATATTCTTGGTGGTGATTATCGCAAGCCTGCTTATAAGTTTGATGAAAATGGGTTGCATCTTCAGCAAAAGGATAGTAAGGAGTCATATCCGCTCCACCACCGAACCACCAAACTGGCCCAGCTTCAAAGTAGCGATAATTCAGATGAACGGTAGGAACATAGGGATTGCGGGGGTGTAAAACCATAGAAGTTCCCGTAGCATAAAACTTGTGTCCTTCAGCTTCCGGACGATTAGCCACAATAGAAGGTGGCAACCTAGAACCCCAAACTTCAGAAAAGTTTACACCACCTTGCTCAAAGATTGCACCCTCACGTAAAACTCGCGAACGGCCACCACCACCTTCAGGACGCTCCCAACTATCTTCTTGAAATTGTCCCGTGCCATCAATTTCAGCTAAAGATTGAGAAATCTCATCCTGTAACTGTTTCATAAACTCACTGACCCTAGCTTTAGCATCAGATGGAGGTAAAGATTGGGAAGAAGGTGATTTAGGGGAAGTTGGCGATGTCAACATAAATTTCGTGATACAAATAACGTTTTTTACTTTTCCCTTAAGAAATATTCGGCGCTTTAAATCCCATTGCTCGCAGTTTTATTCAGAGTACTGGGATGAAATATAAATAATCCGCATAATTTCCCGGTAAGGTGAATAAAGTTATTCTCCCTCAAATAGGTATAGGGTTTTAAATTGGTTAACTTTTTGCAACTTTTTTATGCAAATACCCCAGCTTCAAGACTAAATTCTGTAACAATAACTTGTAGAAGTCAGTTAAGAAAGAGGATTTGCTGCTGTGATGACTTTAACTTAAATAAAATTAATAAAATCAACAGCCAACAAATCACCCTTGCAAACATTTCCTCTCAAAGTAAAGAATATATTTTTTAATGGTTTAGCTTAATTTATAGAAGAATATTTATGTTAATCAAAGTATTAGCCTGATTTACTCAAACAACAATCAACATCGTAACTAGTATCCTTCGTCTGAAAGGGCTATAAAGTAAAGATTTAATATATATCTTGAACAAATAATAATTGTTGGAGTCAAAATTATCTATTAAGCAGTTCGATTAACTCAAGGAAGTATGTAGCCAGGAGGATGAAGAGAATGCAAGGTTGGTTATCTAAGTTTATCAACCGCAAGCGTCGTAAAGTTTGCGTTTCTCTAGTGAGAAGTTATCGCGAAATTAGTTCTGCTTCTGTAGATGAAATATGGCAAAAAGTTGTTGATTTGGCAGACGTTTCCTGGCATCCATTATTCAAAAGTACTAACGTACCCTACGGATTAGTACCGAAACCAGGATTAATTTATCAAGCAGTAACCCGTCTCTCGCCAATTCCAATTCGTATTTTTGTTGAGCGTGTAAATCCCAGAGAATTGTAAAGCGTGAGAATTCTGGATATTCCTAGTGTAGAAGAACGAATTAGTTACAAAATAGAGTCCACGGTTTGCGGTAGTTGCTTGTCTTATTCAGTTACTTTACGCGGTTGGTTATCTCCCCTAGTTTGGTCTTTTTCCCGTCCCTACGCAGATAGAGTTGCGCGGGCTTTAATCGAAGCTGCCGAAGAAGCCGCAATTAAAGCAGTGTCCAGAAAAAGGAAATCAACTTTGCAATCCGAACTATTTTGATTTTGGATTTTAGATTTTGGATTGGTAATTGGGGATTGGTCATCATTCATCAGGAATTGGGTGTTAGGGTTTTTTAGCAGTGAAAAACACCAAGGGAACCGTGCGGCTTCTACTACGAAAATTAATTGGAATACCACAACTCCTAACTCCTAATTCCTAACTTTTTCCATCCCCAATTCCCCATCTAAAATCCAAAATCTAAAATCTAAAATCTAAAATCCAAAATCCAAAATCCAAAATCCAAAATCTAAAATCTAAAATCTAAAATCCAAAATCTAAAATCCAAAATCTAAAATCTAAAATCCAAAATCTAAAATCCCCTATCCCCAATTCCCAATTAATTAGATAATATTTTTTTGTTAAAAATTTTTCAGTATAAAGGGTGGAAATACTATGCAAAATGTTCTTGACTCAAATTCCGTTCTTGAAATATTAAGACCGGTAGAAGACCCAGAACTTCGCAAAAGTCTGGTGGAACTGAATATGATTCGTAATGTCAAAATTGAAGATGGGAAAGTAAGCTTCACTTTAGTTTTGACTACACCTGCTTGCCCCTTACGAGAATTTATTGTTGAAGATTGTCAAAAAGCTGTGAAAAAACTTCCGGGTGTTACCGATGTGTCGGTAGAAGTTACAGCCGAAACACCGCAATCTAAAAGCTTACCCGACCGTAATGGAGTACCTGGAATTAAGAATATTATTGCTGTTTCTAGCGGTAAAGGTGGTGTGGGAAAAAGTACGGTTGCCGTTAATATCGCAGTATCTTTGGCTCAAACAGGAGCAAAAGTAGGTTTGCTCGATGCCGATATTTATGGTCCTAATGACCCGACAATGTTAGGGCTTGAATCGGCTCAGATTAACGTCCGTGAAGGTGAAAAAGGCGAAATCCTCGAACCCGCTTTTAATCATGGAGTCAAATTAGTTTCAATGGGTTTTCTCATCGACCGAGACCAACCTGTAATTTGGCGCGGTCCAATGTTAAACGGAGTGATTCGCCAATTTCTCTATCAAGTCGAATGGGGTCAATTAGATTATCTAATTGTAGATATGCCTCCGGGAACGGGTGATGCTCAGTTAACATTGACACAAGCAGTACCCATCGCCGGTGCTGTGATAGTAACTACACCACAGAACGTAGCTTTACTAGATTCTCGTAAAGGCTTGCGGATGTTCCAGCAGTTGAAAGTACCAGTTCTGGGAATTATTGAAAATATGAGTTATTTTATACCTCCAGATATGCCAGAAAAACAGTATGATATTTTCGGTTCCGGTGGTGGCTCGAAAACAGCTGCCGAATTAGGAATACCGCTACTGGGGTGCGTTCCATTGGAAATATCTACAAGAGTTGGTGGAGATAAGGGTATACCTACAGTTGTAGACAACCCCGACTCTGCATCAGCAAAAGCTTTAAAAGAAATTTCTTTAGTAATTGCAGGAAAAGTATCAGTTGCTGCCCTAACATAAAAATTCTATATATTTCTGTCTGGGTAGCGGGCTGAGTACTGAGAATAAACATAAAAGGACTATTACTTTACCTTTACTAACATTCCCCATTTAAAATTTCAGGTACCAACGAAACCCGATGTTATTAAAAAAGTCACGCTACTCAAGAAACAGAAATCGCTGGCAGTCATTATTTAAACCCTGGCATCAAGTAGATTTATTACTATTTTTGTTACCAATAGCCATCAGCATGTTTGGTGGCTTTATGATTCTCAGTACAGAATTAAACCAGGGACAAGGTAAGTGGGTATCACACTTATCCATGGCAAGTGTTGGCTGTTTATTGGCATTGTTGATAGCCCGCACTCGTTACGAAAATCTACGACAGTGGCACTGGTTTACTTTTGCAGCGACTAATGCCAGTTTGATAGCAGTGATGGCAATAGGGGTTAGTGCTAAAGGGGCACAGCGGTGGATTAGTATTGGTAGTTTCAACGTTCAACCGTCAGAATTTGCCAAGATAGGAGCGATTATTACCTTAGCTGCACTCTTAAACAAGCGGACTGCTTCGACTCTTCCCAACTTTTTCCGAGCTTTGGCAGTAACGGCAGTTCCTTGGGGATTAGTATTTTTACAGCCGGACTTAGCAACATCGTTGGTATTTGGGGCGATTGTATTAGCAATGCTGTACTGGGCAAATGCTAATCCAGGCTGGTTAATCCTGTTGATTTCTCCAGTAGTCGCGGCGATTTTATTTAGTATATCTTGGCCTTGGAGCGAACCATACGTTTTAGTCGAAGGAATATTTTTTACACCTTTAGGATTGACTTGGTCTTTTGGAATGGGT
>CAKZYM010000899.1 GCA_937884685.1 uncultured Calothrix sp. | reverse complement strand
AGCAGAAGCCCAAACCGGACAGCGTTGTAAAATCATGATGGATTTAGCAGGAGCTTAACCTCGGATTGAGCGTATTTCTGCTCCTTATGGTTATAAACATATATTCAGGGGAGATTGTTTGGTTTTACGACGCGAATTATTAGACAATACACTAGATGATGAGTCTAATTCTGTAACTTCAGGATGTTGGCAAGCTACAATTTCTATTCCATCGATTATTGATAATTTGGAAATCGGAGCTAATGTTTGGATTGATAACGGACGTATCGGTGGCTATGTTGAATGTTTAATCCCGGAAGGAGTAGTGTTAAAAATTACTCATGCTAAGGACAAAGGGGAAAAAATTTCTGCTGATAAAGGATTAAATTTTCCAGACACTAAGTTTAAATTAAGTCCGCTTACGGATAAGGATAAACAGGATTTGGATTTTATTGTCCAGAATGCGGATATTGTTGGATATTCCTTTGTAGAAGAAGCAGCAGATATAGAACTATTACAACAAGAGTTAGAAGCTCGTCAAAATAAGTTTTCCCATCGTGAAATTGCATTGGTAGCCAAAATAGAAACTCCTCAAGCGATAAAAAATCTTCCCGAATTGATTGTTCGTGCTGCTGGAAAACAACCTTTTGGAGTTATGATTGCTCGGGGGGATTTAGCGGTAGAAATCGGCTATCAACGTTTGGCTGAAATGCAAGAGGAAATACTTTGGTTATGCGAAGCCGCTCACGTTCCGGTAATTTGGGCTACACAAGTACTAGAACAATTTGTCAAAAAAGGAGTTACGAATCGGGCTGAAATGACTGATGCAGCAATGGCTGAACGAGCAGAATGCGTAATGTTAAATAAGGGACATTATCAAATTCAAGCAGTAACTATCTTAGATGACGTGCTTAAAAGAATGCAGGAACATCAATCGAAAAAGACATCTCAATTACGCGCTTTGCATTCATGGAAATTTGACGGAATAATTCCCAATTCTTGATTTTGGTTGTGAATGAATCGAATGCTCACAAGTTCCTCAAATTATTCATATATAACCATTATGATAGCTTACGAGGGCTAAAACAGATAAATCAAACCTTCTAAAGTCTAATTTTGACTCCTTACCCCTACAGCAAACCGAAGGTGGATGGAAAATATCATGCACAAGCATTATCGACTTAAAGAAAATAACAGTTTGAAGTTATGGGAAAGATGGGTAATAGCAAATACTATTGCTCAAAGTATGGGTTGGTTTTTAGCGGCTCATCTTAGTCAAACAATCGATAAGTTCGGTAATCAAAATACATACCAAGTTTTGCTGTTATTGGGGATTTCGGAAGGATTTTTATTAGGGTTTGCTCAATGGTTGGTTTTACGTCGCTACATCCGACAGGCAAGTTACTGGATTTTCTTTACAATAGCTGGAGTGCTTATATCTTGGTTCATGGGATTGACGGTAAGCGCTGTTATCGGACTTGTTTATGCAGCCAATCTCCATCAGAAGATTACAACGCTAATAGAAGAAGTCGCTTTACTAGGTGCTGCTGTCGGAACAGTAATTGGATATGCTCAATGGCTAATTTTCCAAACTGTAAATAAGCAAGCAATCTGGTGGGTATGTGCTAATGCTGTGGCTTGGTCGTTAGGTCTAGTAATCGCTTTTATCGGTGCGGGAATTGATAAAACACTTGGATTCAACATTCATGCATCTTTAATTGCGGTAGCTACAGGTGCAGTAATGGGGATTGTCATTAGTTCGATTACGGGTATCGTTTTGGTTTGGCTATTAAAACCGCGTTTAAGACATCATTCTAAAAACCACGGAGGTGCATTATGTTGAGAGCAGCAGACATTATGACTACAGATGTTGCAACTATTCGCAGTTCCGCAACTGTGGCAGAAGCAGTTAAGTTGATGCAAGCGAGGGGATGGCACGCATTAATTGTAGAACGTCGTCACGACCAAGATGCCTACGGGATTATAACTGAAGCAGATATAGTTTATAAGGTAATTGCCTTTGGTAAAGACCCCGCTAAAGTGCGCGTGTACGAAGTTATGAGTAAACCATGCATAGTAGTCAATCCCGATTTAGGTGTGGAATTTGTAGCGCGGTTATTTGCCGAACATCGCTTACTTAGGGCACCCGTGATTCAAGGAGAATTACTCGGTATAATTTCACTCGTCGATATTATTAATGAGAGTAAATTTATTGAATTACCTCGGGTAACTGTATTAGAAC
>CAKZYM010000898.1 GCA_937884685.1 uncultured Calothrix sp. | reverse complement strand
AAAAATTTTGTGGTTGAACACTGATTCACCACATTAACTATGTGGGGTTCTATCTATAAGATAAGAGCTATTATCAATCTACTTTCAGTGTTGAAATTAATTTCTCTGGGATTACAAGACGGAAATCATGGGCTAATTGAGCTTTGGGTTGCAAGATTTGAAATAAATCTGACTAAAGAATAAGCCATCAAAGCCTTTGGGACACAGCACAAAGCTGTTATATAGAAATTGCTAATTTCAATTAATTCTATACTTTTTAATCCCGACAAAATTTATCGGGATTGTTTGACTCGGTATTTGAGCCATGTTAGTATCAGCCGACAGTTGACAGTTAATCGTTTTAGTCTTTCCACCGGGAGAATTACCAATGCAAGCAGCAACCAACATCCAAAATCAAACTCATACCCATGCTTTTCATAAATTGAAGTGTAAAGAATGCGGTGCAGAATACGAGCTTGAAGCGAAAAATGTATGTGAAGTTTGCTTTGGTCCGTTGGAGGTAAAGTACGATTACAGCAAATTACGTCAAACCGTAACTCGCGAAACTATTGAAGCGGGTCCTAATTCAATATGGCGCTATCGCCAATTTTTGCCTGTAACTAGCGAAAACCCCATTGATGTTGGAACTGGTATGACTCCGTTGGTTCGCTCCCAGCGTTTGGCACGTCGCTTGGGGTTAAAGAAACTATATATAAAGAATGATGCTGTTAACATGCCCACCCTGAGCTTCAAAGATAGGGTGGTATCGGTTGCTATGACCCGTGCCAAAGAATTAGGTTTTAGTACTGTATCCTGCGCCAGCACAGGGAACTTGGCAAATTCAACCGCCGCAATTGCCGCCCATGCTGGCTTAGATTGTTGCGTATTTATACCATCAGATTTGGAAGCAGGTAAAATTTTAGGAAGTCTTGTTTATAGTCCGACTTTGATGGCTGTTAAGGGTAATTACGACCAAGTTAACCGTTTATGTTCGGAAGTAGCGAATACCCACGGATGGGGATTTGTAAACATTAACTTACGTCCTTATTATTCCGAAGGTTCCAAGACATTAGGTTATGAAGTAGCCGAACAGCTAGGTTGGGAACTACCAGACCATATCGTCGCACCATTGGCAAGTGGTTCGTTATTTACCAAGATTTATAAAGGCTTTAACGAATTTAAAGAAGTTGGTTTAGTAGAAGATAAAAACGTTCGCTTCAGCGGAGCGCAAGCCGAAGGATGCTCCCCGATAGCCAAAGCATTCAAAGAAGGACGCGACTTTATTAAGCCAGAAAAGCCCAACACCATAGCAAAATCAATTGCAATCGGAAATCCAGCTGATGGTATTTATGCAGTAGAAATAGCTAACAAAACCAACGGTAATATAGAATCAGTTAACGACGAAGAAATTATCGAAGGAATGAAGCTGCTGGCTGAAACCGAAGGTATATTCACAGAAACCGCTGGTGGTACAACCATTGCAGTGTTGAAGAAATTAGTAGAAGCAGGAAAAATCGACCCCGAAGAAACCACAGTTGTTTACATTACCGGTAACGGATTGAAAACCCAAGAAGCGATACAAGGTGCTATCGGCGAACCTTTGACAATTGATGCAAAACTCGATAGTTTTGAATCAGCCCTAGAACGCTCCCGCACCTTGGAACGTTTAGAGTGGCAGCAAGTTTTGGTTTAAAAAGTTAGGAGTTAGGAGTTAGGAGTTAGGAGTTAAAATTATACAATCTAGGGAGGGGGGAGGGGGGGGGGGGGGGAGGGGGGGGGTGGAGGGGGGGGGGGGGGGGGGCAGAGGGGGGGGAGGGGGGGGGGGAGG
>CAKZYM010000897.1 GCA_937884685.1 uncultured Calothrix sp. | reverse complement strand
GTTTCCGATTAAAAACTGGAGATTGTTTAGTATTACAAAATTATAGGGTGCTACACGGACGAAATGCTTTTGATCCTGGTTCTGGTGTACGAGAATTACGAGCAGCTTACATAGAGTGGGATTTGTTTTTAGCGCGATATCGTTACCAACAAGAATTTTCTGATTTAAAAGAGATAAAACTTACATAGTTCATCAAAAGCTTTGAACATGAAAAATAAACATATTGCTATGTGGACTTGTCCTAGAAGTCGTTCAACAGCAGTTACACGGGCTTTTGAGCAACTAGACAGATGTATCATTTATGATGAACCTTTACTTGGTGCATTCATGGTACAACAAGGTCTTTATCCTCAACAAAAAACTCAAAAGTTTTGCGAAACAGATTATAAAAAAGTTATTCAAAATATTACTGGCGAATTGCCTAATGATAAATTATTTTCTTTTCAAAAACATATGGCAATACAAGCTTGCCCAGAATTTGGTCGGGATTGGCTCAAGTTACTTACTAATTTTTTCCTAATTAGACACCCTAAAGAAATAATCCTTTCGCGTTTTAAAATTTTAAATTCTATTGAAGAAGTTTATAATTCTCCTGTGGGTCTAAAGCAACTTTATAGTTTATATGAAGAAATAAAAGAACTAACCGGCGAAAAACCTTTGGTAATTCATGCTGATGATATAGTTAAAAATCCTCAAGCTGCTCTTCAATATTTATGCGATAAGTTAAATATTATATTTTCTGAAAAAATGTTAAGTTGGGACAGCGAACCAAAAGAAACTAAGCTTTCATGGATAGAAAATACGCCATTCTCTGGTTGGTATTCTCAGGTAATGAATTCTAGTGAGTTTATAAAACCAAACTCTACTAATAAAATTGAACTTCCACATGAATTAATACCTATTTTGGAAGAATGTATGCCTTATTATGAAAAATTGTTGCAAAACCGTGTTGTTTTTAATTAAACAATATTTAAATTTAAATCTGAAAATAATCTTGCCTAAGTCTTATTAAAACCTAAATTAAAAAGTTTACCAAACTTGTAAAAATATGTTAGCAACACAAAACTACTCTCAAGAAGTTTCATCCAATTTTATTGATTTTATTAATAAAAACTTAGTAACTAAAATTGATGAATTTCGTCAACTTCAAGATGTCACTGGCTGCGTTATTAAGGATATAGAAAGAGCAAAGTCTCTACTCGAACAAATGCGACCAATTGTTGGTAGCATCTATTCAGAACTAGGTTTCGATGAACTCCAGCAAGCTTTTGAAGCAGATGTCGATAAATGGCTGGCTCGCGGTTTAGAAAACCCTCCCAGTTTTGACCAATCCCAAACTGCTTACAAACCCGTCGCTGACAAGCAGCAGACATTTTTTATTGGTCCGGTACTAGTGACAAACGGTCCTGCACCTGTAGGTCGTTTGATGGAATGCTTTTTAGCTCAACGGGTGGAACCAGAAATCTTTCTACAAATAGCGGATAAATTTCCCCATCCCAAAAAGTCCTTACAATCGGCTCGCATCTTATCAGGTTCGGCAGGGTTTATGACCGGGAATTGCCTTGTTTTCTTCCCCGAAAACATTGCTACAGATGAGAAAGTTATTGCTCAAGACTTTGCTATATTTTTCTTGAATAAATTTCAGCGCATTTATCTATCGGAAACAATGCCAAGAGTACGACAGATATTCGGAGAAAGAGACTGGGCTTCACCAAAGTTATCAGCGACTGACTGTTATGATGCTGCTGGAATGTGGGGATATTTGCATGAATATTTTCACTTCCAAGGACCCCGACCTTTAGATAAAAATCTTCATCTGAAGCTGAAATGGTATAGCGGGTTACTAGAAGAACTTAAGTGTGATTGCCTTACTGCTTACGCATCCTACCATACAGAAGGCGTTCCCTTTGCGCTAGAGATGATTGAATTCGTTCTTTTCGAGCGGATGCTGCGGTACACTTTTCAGCCGGATATTACTAAAAACTTTGATGGGGGTTCGGGGTTGTTGTTATTTCAATGGCTTGTTGATGATGAAGCAATTAAAATTCAAGCAGATGGTTCGCTTCAACTTAATTTAGAATCTTGTGTTGCTTCAATGTATCACTTAGTTACCACCATTGAGTCAGAAATTGAATCAACCGAAGATGATGAGGAGTATCTCAAGCGAGCAAAAGCGTTTGTGAGAAAATTCTTGCCTAAAGGTGAGAAAGGACAGTACTTTTCTATTCCAGAACGCTTTAAGCAGTTAATTAATATTGCTCCCAACCGCGAGCTACTTAGTTTTGAGAATTTGCCTTACTAGTGGTATACCGCATTAACTCCAATGGGTTGTAGAGACGTTATACATAACATTTCCCAAAGTTGTAGGTTGGGTTTCTCGCAGAGTAACCCAACACAGATGTCGGGTTGCGCTTCAATTGTTTCAAAGAGGTTATTAATGTCACAAATTTACACCAAAGATTTTGAAATCGAATGTCCACCCCAAGAGCGTACCTGGTACAAAATTTCTCAAAGAATTTCTGAATTACCGCTTCCAGGTGTTCCCATTCGGCTAATTTTAACTGCTGCTCAAGAAAATACCTTGACCTTTGAATGCAGTTTTATTGACACCGATAAACCACCAGTTTGGTCATCTTTATTAGATATCAATATTCGCGATCGCAATTCTACAAAACCCTTTGTTGCAGTCAGTATTATTCCTACGGGGGTTCGTGCTGAAATCGGTGGTTTCGCTGGAGATGCAACTCCGAGTACTAATCTTTTAGCTTCTGCTTGCGACTATTTAGTAACGAATCCCAATGCAGTTACAGCATCGGATATCTATTTTGCTAAGGACAATGTTCTTTATCTTGAAGGTAATTTAATTTGTCAGTTGCTGCTGGGTAATATTGGGGTGATTCCGGAAAAGCGAAAGAATATTGCAGCAATTATTGAAAAGCCCAAAGATGAAAGATTTTTAAACAATGTTCTCAATGCTCTTAATGGCTTAAGGGCTGTGGGAGGAATTAATATTGACCCTGTAATCGTAACGGGTGGAGCAGTTGAAACTAAATGTACCTATTCCCAATATGGAAATGCTTCTGGAGAATTGAGTGGTATAGATTAATTGATGAAAGCTTTAGATGTAGTAGAAAAATCAACTGCTTCTTCAGTGGCTTTAATGACTACTTTGCAAGTAGAAGATAAAGTGCGTCAAGCTTACTACCGAGGGGAGTCTATTGCCAATCCTTGGGGTGGTGCCGAAGCAATTATGACTCACATGACTACTAATT
>CAKZYM010000896.1 GCA_937884685.1 uncultured Calothrix sp. | reverse complement strand
TAATTACTTACGTAAGCGAGATAAACACAACAGATTTTCATGAAATTATAAATGGAGGTGGTGCTTAAAAATCTAATATTGAAATTAATTCACTTGTCTTCATAAACGAATTTCGTTTTTATGCAACTCTCCGGCTTACCAGGGAACTTCTATCAAACCGCTTTATCACAGCATGAAGTCAAAGTTATGGTTATTTGTAGCCTTGTATAAAATATACTGTACCGGAATATTGGCTCCATAAATCCAGGTGTACGTATTTTTATTCTAATAACTTGATTCTCCAGGTTTAATTTTTCATCCCTTTAGCAAATTGATTTGGATAAGTCAGAACAAGAGAGTTTATCAAACAAACAACATTTACCTTACTAAAACCACAGAGAGAATTGATAATGAATAAGAAAGTTTTGGGTCTTTTGGCTGCAAGTGCAGCAGTCGTTGGTAGTGCAATTTTTGCTACACCCGCTCGCGCAGTTCAGCAAGAAGTAGATGTCAAGCTAACCGTAGATGAAGTACTATTCTTACGTACTTTCGAAAGCGTAGACTTGAGAGTTAGCCAAGGTGAATTGGCTGGTGGAACGCAAGATAAAGACTTCGATAATCGGGCAACCGATGGTACATTGCAAATTGATGTAGAAGGCGACACTGGTGTAAACAACATTTTAGGAGGTAGCACTGTAACCAAGGATGTAAGAGAATTGTACGCTGTTTGGGGAAATGGTGATGTAGACGACAATGAAGTTAATGTAACAATCACACCTAGCTCTGGTGGAGAAACACTTACTGGTGGCAGTAATAGAGATCCTATAACAGCAACAATGTCGGTTGTAGAGTTGCTCGATAGCGACCGTAACGTTGATGATTTAAATGATGATTTAGATTTGGACGGTACTCTACTAAAAATAGGAGGGGTTAAACTGCAATTTGACTTCAAGGACGAGGACGGTAATACAACAGAACCTACAGCTGGTGAATATATTGGAGGTACATTAACAGTAGAAGCTACTACCATCGGTGACTAATTCTCTAGCCAACTTGTACTAGCTTCTTGTGAAGTTTGAGTCTTAGTAATGTCTGGTGCAGGCTAAATATAAAATAATGCCTGCTTCCAGCATCAAAATAAATCATTAAGGCTTTGTCAGAATCTAAAAGCAAAAAACAATTAATTCGTTAGTTCATTATTTAGTTAGTAATATAAATAACTAAATAATTATTCATTCATATTACTACCAATAAAATGAGCAGCAAAGGCACAAAAAAATGCTGCTTGGCTATAGTTGTAGCATTTTTAGGTTTGTCGCAATCACAACTTTTAGCACAAACAGCACCTACAGAAATCAATCGGATATCACCTTCAGAATTCGACCTAAAACTCAATAAACCAGACTTATTTTCCAACGGTAAACAGACAGAAACGGTTGATAATGCCCAAGGTTTATATGAGCCTCTGGGAGTTCAAGAATTAAATCAAGCTGACGTAACTCGCACTATAGAATGGCAAATGCGAGTTCAAAGAGAAGAGCTTAAAGACATCAATAACCCAGAAGCTACCTATGAAATTGAAGCTAATAATGATGTTACAAAAGATAATTTTAGCCTAGGTCGTTCCAGGTACAACACTATTCCCGTAGACGTGGAAACTTCTGAAATCGAAACCTTACCTGACGGTAACGAAACAGAGACTGTGATAGTAAAAGGTAAATCAACTTTAAAATTTGATGTTTCACGGTTTCCACGTGCGGGGGTTTACGGAGGAAAACTATTGATATGCCTTAAAGATAAAAATGATGGATGCATAGGCAAATAAATAACGGTTGAATATTTTTCTCCGATATTGAACCGCAAAGCAAATTTTTTCTGTTTGGAGTGTGAGAAGGTTAAAAGTGCAGATAATCAAAAAAACTACAGGTATAGTACTAAGTTTAGTTAGCACTTTAGCTCTAGGAATACCTAGCGCTAATGCTGTTCATATTGGTGTAAGTCCACCGAGAGTTGAAGTAAAAATAAAAGATAAATCTCGCTCTAAAACAATCAAAATTGCCAATTTTGATAAAAAACCCGTGGAAATGAGGGTTTATGTTCGTTCTTGGACGCTCGATAAAAACGGCAAATTACAATTAGTGAACTCTACCGCAGAAACTTTAGACCAGTGGATTGTTTTTACTCCTTCAAGATTTACTATTCCTGCTGGTGGTAATCAGACTATTCGCTTTGCAATTCGTCCAAAAGTTGAGCCACGTCAAGGCGAACATAGAGCTATGCTTTATATCGAAGAAATTCCGCCTCAAAGTGATAAAAACTCAAGTGTAGTCACAACTGTAGGGCGTTTGGGAGTTGCTATTTTTGGTTATGCAGGAAAAATCGAAAAATCTGGGGTTCTTAATTCCGTTAACGTAGATGCAAAACCTAATGGAGTTCAAGCTATTTTCGACGTTTCTAGTAAAGGAAATGCCCACGTCAAAATGAAGGGACAGTATGGAATTTGGCCTGCTGCTAAATATCCAGGAGCAAAAGCAACAGAAGCTTTGAAAACATCACGCGGTCGGTCAACTAAACTACCAGAAAATATGATATTCGCAGGAAAATTAACTAATTCTCCTGTATTAGCAGATA